>DATKCC010000133.1:0-6860 GCA_035513375.1 Thermoanaerobaculia bacterium
GGCGACGCCGATGGCGTAGGCGAGCTGGACCTCGGCCCGGTCGGCGAGACCGGCCGCGACCAGGCTCTTCGCCACGTGGCGGGCCATGTAGCTGGCCGAGCGATCGACCTTGGTCGGATCCTTGCCGGAGAAGGCTCCCCCGCCGTGGCTCCCGTGGCCGCCGTAGGTGTCGACGATGATCTTGCGCCCGGTCAGGCCGCAGTCCCCCTGCGGGCCGCCGATGACGAAGCGCCCGGTGGGGTTGATGTGGAAGTGGGTGTCGCCGTCCAGCAGCTCGGCCGGGATGACCGGCCGGACGATCCTCTCGATCACCGTCCGCCGGAGCTCGTCGTGGGTCACCTCGGGGTCGTGCTGGGTCGAGACCACCACCGTGTCGACCCGGACCGGGCGGCGGCCGTCGTACTCGACCGTGACCTGGCTCTTGCCGTCGGGGCGGAGCCACTCGATCTCGCCGGCCTTGCGGGCGGCCGCCAGCCGCCGGGTGAGGCCGTGGGCGAGCATGATCGGCAGCGGCATCAGCTCGGCGGTCTCGCGGCAGGCGAAGCCGAACATCAGGCCCTGGTCGCCGGCGCCGCCGGTGTCGACCCCCTGGGCGATGTCCGGCGACTGCGGATCGATCGCCACCAGCACCGCGCAGTGGGCCGCGTCGAAGCCGTAGTCGGCGCGGGTGTAGCCGATGTCCTCGATCGTGCGCCGGACCGTGGCGGCGAACTCGACGGTGCCGCGGCAGGTGATCTCTCCGGCTATCAGGGCCATGCCGGTCGTGACCAGCGTCTCGCAGGCCACCCGGGCCATCGGGTCGAGGCGTAGGGCCTCGTCGAGCACGGCGTCGGAGACCTGATCGGCGATCTTGTCCGGATGGCCCTCGGTCACCGACTCGGAGGTGAAGAGGTGATTGTTGCGTTCGCTCATGCGCAGACCTCGGGTGTGTTCGGGCGTAACGGTCCAGGATGCACGACCAGCGGGCCGCCGAATCGTAGCAGACGGCCCACGGTCGATCAACGCAGTGTCGGAGACGGCCGCCCCTGCCCCCCGAGCTGCCGCCCGGAGCCCCGACCGAGCACGCCGTAGAACAGCGTACAAAGGGCGTGTACCGTCGCGGTCTCGACCGCGCGGCGACGGGTCTCCAGGCCGCCCGTCAGGGAGCTGATCATGCCGCCGCTCCGTCGGGTGCCGGGGACGGCCGAGGGCACCTGGTCGTGGGCGAGGCCGGCGACCAGGCGGCCCGGAAGCTGGACCGAGCCGCTCGCCCCCCAGGAGCGGCCGATCGGGCTCAACAGCAGCGTCCAGTTGCGGATGAAGTAGAGGGTCTCGCCACCGCGCTCGACGGTGTGGAGCCCGCCCTCGCTGGCCGCGAAGAAGTGGTACTGGCCGGGGAAGCGGTCCTCGAGCCCCCCCACCCGACGCTCGACGATCGCCATGACCTCGTCGTCGGAGATCGGGAGCCCCACCGGCTGCTCTTCGCCCGCCTGCGGCACGACGGCGATCGAGACCGGACGGTCAAAGCGATCCTTGAAGAAACGCACGAATCCGTCCCGCACGCCCAGGTGCCGATCCGGCGTCGGGCCTGCGACCGCCACCTCGACGCCCCGCTGTATGCGCTGCCAGAAATCCCGGACTTCCACGGCGAAGGCCACCCTCCTGCGATGAGTTTCGAGCTCCGGCTGCGCGGCGCCTCCACGCCGGAGGGCCATCCGGGGCCGCGGCGGCCTGCGTCGGCCTGCGTCGGCCCCGAAGGCACCCGAGACGACTTAGGATGTGGCGAGGATGATCGCCAGCCGCAACAACCAGAGGCTCAAGCGTATTCGGCGCCTGCGGCGAAGTAAAGGCGACCATGCGCTCCTCGAAGGACCGCACCTGGTTGCCGGGGCGGCGGCCGCCGGGATCGCGCTCGAGGAGGTCCTGGTCGCCCCGGGCTTTTTCGCCCAGAGCGCCGAGGGCCGGGAGCTCCGCGTGCTCTTGGCCGCCCTCCCTGAGCCACCACAGGAGGTCGCCCCGGAGCTCCTCGCGGAGCTGGCCGACGCCGACGCCCCCCAGGGGATCCTAGCGGTCGCCCGGCTGCCGCGGGGCGGGGTCGAGGCGCTTCCCGCGGTGGCGGACGGCGTCTACGTCTTCCTGGAAGGCCTCCAGGACCCGGGCAACCTCGGCGCCGTCGCCCGCTCGGCCGAGGCCGCCGGAGCCGCCGGGCTCGCCCTCGGCCCCGGGTGCGCCCACCCAAACCACCCCCGAGCGCTGCGGGGCTCCGCCGGCAGCCTGCTCCGCCTGCCGGTCGCGGCTCGCGTGGGCCCGGAGGAGCTCGATCGCCACCTGGCCGGCCGCCTCGCGAGCCGGGCCCGCTGGATCGCCCTGGTCCCTCGGGGAGGCGAGCCGCCCTGGCAGGCGGATCTGTCCGGCCCCCTCGTGCTCGCCCTCGGCGCTGAGGGGCCGGGCCTGTCGGAGACCCTCGTCGCCCGGGCCGACCTCCGCCTCACCATCCCGCTCGCGGCGCCGGTCGAGTCCCTGAACGCGGCCGTGGCGGTGGCGCTGGTCCTGTTCGAGATCCGGCGCCGGCGAGTGTGAGCCGCCCCGCCGGCCGGAAGGGGGTGGTCGGGGGAGGTGCTCGAGCCTACGCGGCCTCTTCCTTGCCCAGCATCCGCTCGACCCGCCGCCGCGCGATCGAAAGCGGCGAGCGGCCCCTGCTCGCCGCCTCGGCGAAGTCCCGCTCGAGCACGTCGCGGATGCCCGCGAGGCGCCGCTCGATCTCCTCCGCCGGCGCATTGCGGCCCATCAGGGCGAAGGCGATCGCGCCGCCCGAGTTGGCGATGTAGTCCGGGGCGTAGAGGATGCCGCGCTCGTGGAGCAGGTCGGCGTCCTCCGGCCGGTCGAGCTGGTTGTTGGCCGAGCCGCAGACGGCCCGGCAAGCCAGGCGCGGGATCGTCCCCCGGTTGAGAACGCCGCCGATCGCGCACGGGGCGAGGATGTCGCACTCGGTCTCGTAGACCTCCGCGGGCGGCACGACCCGGGCCCCGAGCTCCTCGGCGAGGCCGGCGACCCGCTCCCCATCGACGTCCGACAAGAGCAACCGAGCGCCGGCCGCGGCGAGGCCCCGAGCGAGCGGCGAGCCGACGTCGCCGGTGCCCTGGATGAGCACCGTCCGGCCCGCCAGGTCGTCGCTCCCGAACCGGTGCCTGGCCACCGCCCGGATCGCGGCCAGCACCCCGCGGGCGGTGTACGGCCCGGGGTCGATCACTCCGTCTCCAGTCCGGCCGTGGACGTAGCGCGTCTGCCGGGCGATGACCGCCATGTCCTCGGTGGTGGTGCCCAGGTCCTGGCCGGTGCTGAAGCTGCCTTGGAGGGAGTCCACCAGCCGTCCGTAGCGCTCGAGGAGGCCCTCGCGCTCGGCTCCCTCCAGCCGGCGCGGCAAAGCGAGCACGGCTTTACCGCCGCCGAGCTCGATCCCCGCTCCGGCCCACTTGTGGGTCATTCCTTCGGCCAGGCGCTGGGCGTCCCGGAGGCCCTCGGCCGGGGTCGGATAGACCCGCATCCGGGTGCCTCCCATCGGGCGTCCGAGGGTGTCGTCGTGAAGGGCGATGAACATCCAGGCACCGGTGAGGGCGTCGTACCGCACAACCGTCGCCAGCCCGTCCCACTCGCGAATCATGGTTTCGAGGTCGCTCACGAGGGCCGATCCTATAACCTTCCGGTAACCTCCCGGACCATGGTCAGCCGATCCGATCTCGAAGCTCTCGACCGGTCCGATCCGCTCGCCCGCTTCCGGGCGGAGTTCGAGCTGCCCGAGGGGATCGTCTACCTCGACGGCAACTCGCTGGGCCCCCTGCCGCTGCGGGCGGCCCGGCGAGTGCGCGAGGTGGTCGAGGGCGAGTGGGGGCGGGACCTCATCCGGTCCTGGAACCTCCATGGCTGGATCGACCTCCCCCGCCGGGTCGGCGACCGCATCGCCCCGCTCATCGGCGCCGAGCCTGGCGAGGTCGTCGCGGCCGACTCGACCTCGATCGATCTGTTCAAGCTGGTCGCCGCGGCGCTGGAGGTCCGGAGCCCGGACCGGACGGTCCTGGTCACGGAGAGGAGCAACTTCCCGACCGATCTCTACATCCTCCAGGGCCTCGCCCGCCTGCTCGACGCCCACAGCGCCCCGGCGCCCGAGCTGCGCTACCTCGATCGCCGGAGCGAGCTCGAGCCGGCGCTACGCGACGGCCGCGTCGCGCTGGTCGTCCTCACCCAGGTCGACTACCGGACCGGCGAGCTCTGGGACCTGGCGGCGACCACCCGCCTGGTCCACGAGGCCGGCGCGATGGTGCTCTGGGACCTCGCCCACAGCGCCGGCGCCCTGCCGGTGGAGCTGGGCGCGGCCGGCGCCGACCTCGCGATCGGCTGCGGCTACAAGTACCTCAACGGCGGCCCCGGGGCGCCGGCCTTCCTCTACGTCGCCCGCCGCTGGCAGGAGGCGCTCAGATCACCGCTCCAGGGCTGGCTAGGTCACGCCGCGCCCTTCGCCTTCGAGCCCGACTACCGACCGGCACCCGGCATCGAGCGCTTCCTGTGCGGCACCCCGCCGGTGCTTTCGCTCGCCGCCCTGGACGCCGCCCTGGAGGTCTTCGAGGGCGTCGACCTGGGCGAGCTACGGGCGAAGTCCGTGGCCCTGGGGGACCTGTTCCTCGAGCTGGTCGACCAGGAGTGCGGCGGCCTGGGCCTCACCGTGGCCTGCCCCCGGGAGGGCCAGCGCCGCGGCAGCCAGGTCTCGCTACGCCACGCCGAGGGCTACGCCGTCGTGCAGGCGCTCGCCGCCCGCGGGGTGATCGGCGACTTCCGGGAGCGGGACGTGCTCCGTTTCGGCCTCGCCCCCCTCTACCTCCGCTACGCCGACCTGTGGGATGGGGTACGGCACCTGCGGCAGGTGCTCGAGACCGGCGAGTGGGATCTCCCGGAGCACCGGGAGCGCGCCGCCGTCACTTGAGCCAGGTCTCGTGCACGTGGACCCACTCGACGCCGTTCGGGGCGTCGCCGCGGTCCTGGAAGACGGCGGTAGCGATCCGGCCGCGGCTCCTCTCCCCCTCCTGCTGCCACTCCTGGTAGGTCAGGACCCCGAGCCGGCGGCCGCCGGTGCGGAAGCGGCAGTCTTCGATCCGGATCACCAGCCCGGAGCTCTTCGAGCCGTGGGCCGCCCGCAGGGAGGCGAGGATCTCGCTCCGGCCCACGATCTCGCCATCGGCCGAGACCATGTGGAAGCCCTCGGCGAGGACGTCGCTCAGGCGCGAGAAGGCGCCGCCGTCCGGGTCGATCTCGCCCCGAAACCAGGCCTGGAAGAACCGATGGAGATCCACCACCTCGTCCTCGCACCGGGCCCTGAGCGCACTAGTCGGAGCTTCTCCCATCGCCGTTCGTCCTCCTACCGCGGTGTGCGGCCGGCGCCGGTTCCGTTTCGCCGGCTCGGCGCAGACCGGCCCCCATCTTACGCTTGACCGCCTCGCCGTCGCGCGGGCCACCCGAGGCCCACCGCCAGCGCCGCCGCGCCGATCCAGAGGAGGATCCGGGGAGGCCCCGGGACGATCCGCCCCTGGAGGGTCGGGCTCCGATAGCGCGGGCTGGGCGCCAGGACCTCCGGCCGGCTCGCCCGAAGCTCCTCCCGGATCGCCTCCTTCTGAGGGCTCGGCCAATGGTTGCCCGGCAGGTCCACGAACGGCCCGTACCAGCGCTCGAGGATCCGGTTCTCCCGCCAGGCGAGGGGCAGGTCCCCGATCGTGACCGCGTGGTTGCGGGCGTTGACGTGCCAGCCGGCCTCGGAGCGAAAACGGTCCTCGAGCGCCACTGGCCGGTCCACCGGGACGCCCTCGACCGGCCAGCGGCGGGCTCGGTCCGCGGCCGCCCGGGCGAGCGCCTCGGGCGAGTGCCCGGAGAGGAAGACCCCGGCCTGCGGGTCGTGGACCTCGTAGCCGAGGTGGGCGATATCGAAGAACAGCGCGCCGGCGAGCACCGCTACCGTCCCGAGGACGGCGGCGAGGCGCCGGGTGGCCGCAGCCGCGGGCCGGAAGAGACCGCGGGGCCCGGAGAGCGCGAGCCCGAAGAGGAGCCCGATGGCCCCGGCCCAGAGGTTCAGCAGCACGTCGCGGCCGTCCCCCACGCGGACCGGCGTCAACCATTGGACGAGCTCGTCCGCGACGCTCGCCAGGGCCACGGCGAGGAGCACCGGGACCGCGAGCAGCCGGCTCTCGTGGCGCTCCCGGAACGCCCGGGCGAAGAGGATCGCCAGCAGCCCGTACTCGAGCAGGTGGACCCTCTCCAGGACGTCGGCCTCGCGGCCACCCGCGCTCCAGCTCACGACCTGTAGGCCGACCAGGCCGGCCGCCACGGCGAGCGCCCCGTAGCGCAGGGCCCGGTGCTCGCGGATGCGGAGGATCGCCCAGGCGAGCGCCGCGAGCCCGGCTACCGCCAGGCCGGCGGAGACCCAGCTCAGGTAGCCCAGGCCGAAGCTCAGCCGTACCCAGGCCTGGAGCACCCCCAGGAAGGGCGCCGTGGCGACGATCAGCGTGGCGAGCCCGAAGGGCGGCAGCCACCGCGCCCAGAGGCGCCCCCGCCTCGCTCCCGCCGGCTCCGCCGGCGTCCCGATCGGTCCCTGCTCCTCGCCCGATTCCAAAGCTGGTGCCCCTCCCGGTACGCGTCGTCCAACGGTGGAGCGCCGATTGTAGCCAGGGGCGGCACAGGCCCGGGCGATAATCCCTCCGCCATGAGCCGACAGCCCTCCCTCTTCCTGGCGCTCCTCTGCCTCCTCACCGCCCACGCCGCCGCAGCGACTCCGGCGGCTCCTGCCGAGCCCCGGCCCCGGGCCCGCGACCTCGGCGTCGAGCCGGGGGTGGTGCCGCCGG
>DATKCC010000134.1:0-11423 GCA_035513375.1 Thermoanaerobaculia bacterium
CCATCAGCTCTCGGCCTTCTGGTTCGAGCGCCTGGCGGATGTGGTGCCCAACCACCTGATCGCGACCCGGCTCGAGGAGTTTCCCGCCGAGCTCCGGGCGCGGCTCGCCGGCGAGGCGCCGAGCCTCGCCGGCAGGACCGCTCTGGTGCGCAAGGCCCGGGTCGTGCCCTTCGAGTGCGTGGCCCGTGGCTATCTCGCCGGTAGCGCCTTCCGGGAGTACCGGGAGACCGGGGAGGTCTGCGGCCTCCGCCTGCCCCCCGGGCTGCTCCGGGCGAGCGCCCGCCCCGAGCCGATCTTCACGCCGGCGACCAAGGCCGAGGCCGGGGAGCACGACGAGAACGTCCCGGTCTCGGCGCTCGAGGCGAGCCTCGGGCCCGAGCTCGCGGGCCGGCTGGAGGAGATCACCCTGGAGCTCTACCGCCGCGGCGCCGGCCACGCCGCCGAGCGCGGGCTGATCCTCGCCGACACCAAGTTCGAGCTCGGTCTTCTGGGCTCGACCGAGGACGGCGGCCGCGAGCTCATCCTCGTCGACGAGGTCCTGACCCCGGACTCCTCCCGCTACTGGGCGGTGGAGCACTGGCACCCCGGCGAGGAGCCGCCATCGTTCGACAAGCAGTATGTCCGCGACTGGCTCGACGCCTCCGGCTGGGACCACGAGTCGGCGCCGCCAGAGCTCTCGGAGGAGGTCGTCGAGGGGACGCGCGAGCGGTATGTCGAGGCCTTCCGCCGCCTCACCGGCAGCGATCCCGATCTCTGAGTCGAAGCCTCAGCGTTCGCCTCCGCGTGGACCGGTGGGCCAAGGCCCACCCTACCAGGCGGTGGTGCCGCGGCGGGCGTAGGGTCGGCCAAGGCCCACCCACCCTACCAGGCGGTGGTGCCGCGGCGGGCGTAGGGTCGGCCTTGGCCCACCAGGAAGCCGGTCGGGTGCTCAGAACCTCGGTAGGCGTAGGGTGGGCCTTGGCCCACCGAGCATCAGAACCTCGGCAAGCTGCCTAGGAGGTACTTGAGCTGGTCGTCGCGCCAGCGCAACCCGCCGCCGAGGAAGAGCGAGTCCCGGTCGCCCTCCAGGAAGTCATCGTAGCCGGCTCGGAGGTAGAGCATCTCGCCGAGGCGGTACCGCCCCGAGAGGCGGAAGCGGGGGCCGAGGTCTCCCTCGCGGTCGAGCTCGAACGCTTCGAGCGACAGCCAGAGCCGCTGGTCGAGAAGCGGGTATTCGACCTGGACGCCGCCGCTCGACTCGATCACCCCGGCCCAGAGCCGGGCCGCGCCTACCGTCGGGAAGCCGAACAGGGCCGAGAGCCGGAGGTCGTCGGAGCGCTCCACGGTCTCGGTGACCGCGGTCTCGCTGGCGCCGTCGGGGCCGGTGACCGTGGTCCGGCGGGTTTTGGTCTCCTCCTTGCCGAACGGCGAGTCGATGACCGCCACCCGATAGAGCTTGCCGCTCTGGGGATCGACGTCGAGGGTGAAGGCGCTCTGCGACTCCTCGTGCGCCTCCAGCCAGTAAGTCTCCAGGCCGAGCTCGAGCTGGAGCTTCTGAATGCCGCCAAGCGCCGAGGTCAGCGTCTCGACGCCGGCCTCGACCGACCCCAGCGCCGAGACCAGCTCGTCGTGGGCCTCGTCCGAGGTCAGGAGCTTGCCGAGGGTGCCCTCGCCACGGGCGAGGCGGCCGGTCACCTCGTTGAGGTTGTCGACTGACGTGTGGGCGTCCTCGGTCAGTCGGCGGAGGTTGGCGGCGGTCTCCTGGACATCGGGACGGCTGTCGCCGAGCACCCCTTCGAGCTGCGCCAGGGTGCGGTCCATCCGCAGGAGCACCGCCTCGACTTGGCCGGTCAGGCGGGGCAGCTCGTGCGCCAGGGTGCCGCTGAACCTCTCGACGTTGGCGAGAGTCGCCTCGATCTCGCCCCGGTTCGCTTCGACCAGGGAGCGGATCTCGGCCGAGACCGCCGCCAGGTTGGCGATCAGCCGCTCGAGGTCGCCGTCGCCGCCCAGGCCGCCCAGGCTGTCGCCCAGGGTGTCGCCGAGCTCGGAGAACTTGGCCAGGGCATCGTCGAAGCTGGGCGGCGCGAAGCCGGGGATGACCGCACCCTCCGGGAGCGCGGGGCCGCCCACCGGCCCGGGCTCGAGCTCCACGTACTTCTCACCCAGGAGGCCCATGTTGGAGATCACCGCCCGCGTCCCCTCGGTCAGCTCGACCGGCTGCTCGATCGCCAGGCCGACCCGAGCCCGCCGGTCCACCAGCGTGATGCCGGCCACCCGCCCCACCCTGACGCCGGCGATCCGCACCGCCGCCTTGTCGTCGAGGCCCGCCACCGACTCGAACTCGGCCACCACGCTCAGCCGGGGGCCCCCGAGAATCGGGACGTCCTCGATCCGCAGGACCATCAGGGCCAACACCACCAGGCTGACCAGGGCGAAGATTCCCACCTTGACAGCTTGAGACATCTAGAGCTCCCTCTCCGGTCTCGGCTCGGGTGCTGCCTCCGGCCGCGCCTGCGGAAGGCCGGACGCGGCTCCCGGGACCTCCCGCGGGTCGGTCAGCGGCCCCTCGGCGCGGCCGTGGATAAACTGCTGCACCCGCGGGTCGGCGAGCTCCCGGAACTCCTCGGGCCGCGCCAGGGCGACGATCCTACCGCCCCAGAGCAGACCGATGCGATCGGCGATCCGAAAGGCGCTGGTCATGTCGTGGGTGATGGTAATGGCGGTCGTGTCGCGGCCCCGGGTCAGGTCGAGGATCACGTCGTCGACCAGGGCGGTGATCACCGGATCGAGGCCGGTCGTGGGCTCGTCGAACAGCAGGATCTCGGGCTCGTGGGCCATGGCGCGGGCGAACCCGACGCGCCGACGCATGCCGCCGGAGAGCTCGGACGGCAGCTTGTCTCCGGTGCCCTCGAGGCGGACCAGGCGAAGGCACTCCTCGACCCGATCGCTGATCGCGGCGCCGGAGAGGTCGGTCAGGCGCCGGAGAGCGAAGCCGACGTTCTCGGCCACGGTCATCGAGTCGAATAGCGCCCCCTCCTGGAAGGCCATGCCGAATCGGCGCCTGAAGTGCGTGATCTCGCGGTTGCCGAGGGAGGCGAGGTCGACGCCGTCGACCAGGATGCGCCCGGCGTCCGGGCGAAGCAGGCCGATGACATGCTTGAGCATCACGCTCTTGCCGGAGCCCGAGCCGCCGATCACCACCAGCGACTCGCCCTGGCGGACCTCCAGGTCGAGCCCCTCGAGGACCACCAGATCCCCGAACGCCTTGTGGAGGCCCTGGAGCGCGACGACCACGCCGTTCTCGCCCATTGTCATCCCACGAACAGTGGCGTCAGCCAGGTCATGACCTTGGTGAGGAAGAAGTCCGAGATCAGGATCGCGATCGAGGCCGCCACCACGGCCTGGGTGGTGGCGCGGCCCACGCCCTCGGCGCCGCCGGAGGCGTAGAACCCCTTCTGGCAGCCGATCACCCCCACGAGCAGGCCGAAGAACGCCGCCTTGATCAGCCCCTGGGCGAGGTCCCAGTGGTCCATGTAGCGAAAGCTGCTCTCGACGTAGACCACCGGGTTGGCGCCCATCATGACGACGGCTACGAGGTACCCGCCGGCCATCCCGATGACGTCGCCCAGGAGCACCAGCAAGGGGAGCATCGCGACCAACGCCCAGACCCGGGGCACCATGAGGTAGTGGACCGGGTCGGTGGCCATCACCTCCAGCGCGTCGATCTGCTCGGTTACCCGCATCGTTCCGATCTCGGCACCCATCGACGAGCCCACCCGGCCGGCGATGATCAGGCCGCCGATCACCGGCGAGAGCTCGAGGACGAGCGCGAGTGCGACCAGCGAGCCGACGAACCCCTCGGCGTTGAACCGCGCTAGGACGCTGAACGACTGAAGGGCCAGGACCGCGCCGGTGAACATGGCGGTCAGGAGGATCACCGGCACCGATTCGACCCCGACCCGGACCATCTGCCGCAGGAGCTGGCGCCAGTCGTAGGGTGGCCGCGGCGTCCACGCCATCACCCGGCCGAAGACCAGGAAGAAGCGTCCGAGCTCGGCGACGGGGCGCTCGACGACCGGCGGCAGGATCACGGGAGGCCGCCTTCGAAGCGGGTCCGCACCTCGCCCCCCCCGGCTCCGGCCGGGCCTTCCCCCGCGCCGCCGGCCGCTCCTCCCGGTAGGTGGCCGCCCAGGTAACGGCGGGCGAGCCTCAGGCCCAGCAGGCAGAGGAGCTCGTAGGGGATGGTGCCGGCCTCGGCGGCGAGCTCGGTGGCCGTGATCCGCTCGCCTCCCTGGCGGCCGAGGAGCACCACCTCCTCCCCCACCTCGACGACCTCGCCCGCCTCCCGGAGGTCCGTCAGGTCGACGAACACCATGTCCATCGACACCGACCCGACCAGCGGCAGGCGCCGCCCGCGGACCAGGGCCGAGGCGCGATTGCTCAGCCGCCAGGCGTAGCCGTCGGCATAGCCGACCGGCAGGACCCCGATCCGGCTCGGGCGAGGGGCGGTCCAGCGCCCGCCGTAGCTCACCCGAGTGCCGGCGGGCACCTCCCGGACGAGGACCGTCCGGGTACGGACCGACATCACTGGATCGAGGCCGGCGGAGCTCCCGTCCGGATCGGAGGCCGGGTCGTAGCCGTAGAGGGCGAGGCCGAGCCGGACGACGTCGTGCCGGCTCGCCGGCCGGTGGAGGGCGCCGGCGCTGTTCGCCAGGTGGAGCAGGGCGCGGGAGCGCTCGGCGGCGGTCAACGCCTCGACCGCCCGGGCGAAGCGGCGCTCCTGGTCCTGGTTGCGGGGGCTGTCGAGGAGGTCGGCGTCGGCCAGGTGGGAGAGCAGCCCCGCGAGCTCGAGGTGGGGGCTCGCGCGGACCATCTCGAGCGCCGCGGGGAGCTCGGCCTCGGCGATCCCGAGCCGGGTCATCCCGGTATCTACCTTGAGGTGGATCGGCTGGACGTAGCGCCCTTCCGGTTCGCTCCCGGCGCCCTCTCCCGCGCCGGCGAGCCAGTCCAGCCACATGGCGAGCTGGTCGATCCCGGAGACCACCGGCGTCAAGCGGTAGCGGCGGTAGTACGGGAGTTGGGCCGCCCGCGGCACGCCCAGGATCAGGAGCGGCGTCGTCACCCCGGCCCGGCGGACCTCGGCCCCCTCCTCGAGCAACGCGGCGCCGAGTAGGTCGGCGCCCGCCGCTTCGAGCGCCCGGCTGACCTCGGGAGCGCCGTGGCCGTAGGCATCGGCCTTGATCACCGCCAGCACGCGGGCCGGCGCCACCAGGTCGCGCAGACGGCGGTAGTTGGCGACTAGCGCGTCGAGGTCGATCTCCGCCCAGGCCGGTCGGAGAACCTCCGGCAGGGCACCGCCGGCCGCTCCGGGCCGGGCCGGCTCCCCGCGATCCGCCGCCGCGGACTCGTCAGCGGAAGTCGTCGGGGGCGTCGGCCGGGCTGGAGGCATGGTGGCGGTCGAGGTTCTTGAAGGTGGTGGTCTCGCCGAGGAACGCCAGCTCGATCCTGCCGGTCTCGCCGTTGCGGTGCTTGGCGATCAGCACTTCGGCCAGTCCCTCGACCTCGGGGTCGTCGGGCTTGTAGAGCTCTTCGCGGTAGAGGAAGGCCACCAGGTCCGCGTCCTGCTCGATCGAGCCGCTTTCGCGCAGATCCGACAGTTGCGGGCGATGGTCGGAGCCCCGGCGCTCGGGGTTCCGGGAGAGCTGCGAGAGGGCGATGACCGGCAGGTCGAGCTCCTTGGCGAGCTGCTTCAGCCCGCGGCTGATGGCGGCGATCTCGAGGTTACGGTTCTCGTAGCGGCCACCGGCCTGCATGAGCTGGAGGTAGTCGAGCACCAGGAGCTCGAGCCCCCGCTCCGCCTTGAGCCGCCGCGCCTTCGACGCCACCTCGAGGAGCGACGGGTTGGGCGAGTCGTCGATGTAGAGCGGCGCCTCCCCCACCTGGCGGGTGGTCTGGATGATCCGGCTCCACTGCTGCTTCGACAGATGCCCGGAGCGCAGCCGCGAGAAGGGCACGTTCGCCTCCGAGCAGAGCACCCGGAGACCGAGCTCCTGGGCGCTCATCTCGAGAGAGAAGATCCCCACCGGCCGCCCTTCGCGCAGCGCCACGTGCTGGCAGGCATTGAGGGCGAAGCTGGTCTTCCCCATCCCCGGGCGCCCGGCGATGATGATCAGGTTGCCCCGGTTCAGGCCGTGGGTGATGCGGTCGAAATCGATGAAGCCGGTAGGCACGCCGATCAGGGTCGAGCCCGGCCGCTCCTCGAGGTCCTCGAGGGTCTCGTGGAGCACCGAGGCGAGCTGGACGAACCCCTTCTGGATCGCTTCCTCGCCCAGGCCGAGGACCGCCTGCTCGGCCCGGCCGAGGGCTTCCCGGGCCTCTAGGCCGCCGTCCAGGCAGTCACGGATGATCTCCTGCGAGGCGCTGATCAGCCGCCGCCGGACCGAGCGCTCCTTGATGATCTCGACGTAGGAGTCGACCCGGCCGAGGTCGGGCAGGTCGAGGTCGAGGCCGGCCAGGTAGGCGAGCCCGCCGGCGGCTTCGAGGCGGCCCTGCTGCTCGAGCCGCGCCTGGAGGGTGCGCAGGTCGATGACCCCGTCGCCCTCCTGGAGCGCCAGCACCGCCGAGTAGAGAACCCGGTGGCGGTCGAGGTAGAAGTCCTCCTCGCGCAGGCGCGCCGAGACCGTCGGCAGGACGTTGGCGTCGAGGAGCATCGCGGCGAGCACCGCGCGCTCCGACTCTTCGCTGTGCGGCAGGGTCCGCGGCTGTTCCAGGGTCTCGAGCATCGGTTTCAAGCGGGCCTCGGGTTGGGCACGGCCACGGCGAGTAGCTTTCCGGGATTCTACTCCGCCGCGGACCCGCCGACCGGCCCGGAGGTGATCCCCTCGACCACCGGCCGCGCCCCCTGGACCGCCACCCGCTGTAGATAGAGCTTGACCCCCACCAGGCCACCCAGCTCCTCGCCGCCGCCGGCCCGGCCCGGGCCGCCGTGGAGGCACTGGGGGAGCGCGATCCCCGACCCCGGGGCCTCCACGGCGGCGGCTTCCGAGCCGACGTAGACCCGGCCAGTGAAGCTGCCCACGCCTTCGACGAAGCTCTCGAGCCACTTCGGGTCGTCGCCGTAAACCGAGGTCACGAGGGTGCCGCCGGCGAGGGCCACGAACGCCGCCGCCGAGGCGGCCGAGCCGTCGTAGGGGACGACAGTCGCGACCGGGCCGAAGACCTCCCGCTCGTGGACCGCCGAGGCGCGCCTGCCGTCCTCGGCTCGGAGCAGGGTCGGGGGGAAGAAGTACCCCTTGCCGGGAGGGCTCCCAACGCCATCGGCCCGCTCACCGGTGCCGTGGACGACCCGGGCGGCCAGCCGAAGCTCGGCCACCCCGGCGACGGCGTCCCGGAGCTGCTGGGCGGTGGCGAGCGGCCCCATGGTGACCGAGGAGTCGGCCGGGTTGCCGGTCACGACCTTCCCCAGCCGCTCGGCGAGCGCCCCCTCTGCAAGGTCAGCCGTCCCAGCCGGCACCAGGATCCGCCGCACCGCGGTGCACTTCTGCCCCGCCTTTTGGGTCATCTCCCGGATCGTGTCCTTGAGGAAGAGGTCCCAGGCGGCGCCGCTCTCGACCCCGGGCGCCAGCACGGCGGCGTTCAGGCTGTCTGCCTCGACGTTGATCCGGGTGTTCGCCCGGCGGAGGTTGTCGCGGTCGCGGAGATCGGCGGCGGTCGCGGCCGATCCGGTGAAGGCGAGGACGTCCTGGGGGCCGAGGAGGTCGAGGAGGTCGCCGGTGCCGCCGCAGATCATCTGCAGGGCCCCCTCGGGGAGGACACCCGCCTCGATCACGGCCGCGACGCAGCGCTGAGCGACCCAGGCGGTCGCGGTCGCCGGTTTGACCACGATCGGCATTCCGGCGAGGAGCGCCGAGGCGGCCTTTTCGGCGAAACCCCAGGCCGGGAAGTTGAAGGCGTTGATCGCCACCGCGGCCCCCTGCCGCGGCACCAGAACGTGGCGGCCCCAGAAAGCCTCGGAGCGGGCGAGCTGCACGCCGTCGTCCTCGGCGAGGAGCCGGCGGTCGCCGAGGCGCTTGCCGACACCGGCGTAGTAGGCGAGCGTGCCGGTCGCGCCGTCGACGTCGAAGGCGCCGTCACGCTCGGTCGTCCCGGTGTTGATCCGCGAGAGCTCCAGGAGCTCATCCCGCCGGTCGCGGAGCGCGCGCGACATCTCCTTGAGCAGGCCCGCCCGCTGGGCGAAGGTCAGCTCCCGGAGCGCCGGGCCGCCCTGCTCGCGGGCGTGGGCCAGCACTGCGCCGAAGTCCATTCCGGCGCTCGACGCCCGGGCCACCGGCTCGCCGGTCGAGGGATCGACCAGCTCCCGGAAGCCTCCCGAAGCCTCGTGCCAGCCGCCGCAGACATAGCTCTTGAGGGTCTCCATCTCGCCTCCCGCCCTGTCGTGGATGACGGCGCCGGTTCAGCGGTGCGGCGGGCCGCACCGTGTGCCTGGTGGGGCTCGCGAACCGTAGGGTGGGCCTCGGCCCACCGGGCAACCGCCCTGGTCACCACCCGACGGAAGGGTACCTCACAATCGGCGGGCCGGGACCGTACTAAGATGATTCGGCGAACGGGCGGGACCGCCTCATCGGCCACCCGTCGATACCCGCTCAGCATGAGCCCCGTGCCGCCACGCAGCGAGCGCCGCCTCAAGCGCCGCCACACCCTGGAGGACGTCCAGGGGAGCCTGCTCTTCGCCTTCGAGTGCCGGATCCTGAACCTGAGCTCCACCGGCGTGGCGGTCGAGTCCGCGGCGCCGCTCGCCCCCGGGCGGAGCTATACCCTCAGGGTCGACCACGAGGGGCGCCAGATCCCGATCGCCGGGATCGTCGCCTGGTGCCGGCTCCAGGGGACCCGCCGCAACGCCGCCGGCGACTCGGTGCCGCTCTACGCCGCCGGGCTCGAGCTCGGCGAGGACATGTCGGGCAAGGTGCTCGAGGTCCTGCCGATCCTCGAGCAGCAAGGCGTCGTCCAGCTCGAGCGCCGGCTCGCCGGGCACCTGGTGCCGCACGGCAACGGGGAGCAGGCGGCGCCGGCGCTGGTCGTGGTCCGGCGCCTGAGCCGGTCCGGGCTGGTGGCCGACGCCCCCTTCCTCCCCGAGAAAGGCGATCTCCTCGACCTCTGGATCGGGCTGGAGGAAGGGAACGGGATGGCCTTGACCGGCCGGGTCCGGCAGACGCGCAAGGCGAGCCCCCGAGACGGCGAGCCCTGGACCGAGCTGACGGTCGACTACGTCGACCCCTCCCCCGCCGACTGCGCCCGCCTCGACCGCCTGATCCGCGACGAGCTCCTCGAGATCTCCCCCCCGAAGCCCGCGACCTAGGTGCAAGGTGCGGCTTGCCGCACATCCTCTCTCGCGCCGAGCTCGATTGGTGCCGGAGGCGGGGGTCGAACCCGCAGGCCCTTGCGGGCGGGGGATTTTAAGTCCCCTGCGTCTACCGATTCCGCCACTCCGGCACCGGTGGGAACTGTACCGAATTCTGGGGCGGGAGGGGCAACTGCGGCGGGCCGGAGTCCCCCGGCCGCTCGAAGGGTGAGGCCTGAACCCTGGAGCTCAGACCGTGGAGGTCTACCTTGGAGGCGACGCCCGGATTCGAACCGGGGAATGAGGGTTTTGCAGACCCTTGCCTTACCACTTGGCTACGTCGCCGGAAGGGCGAGGAACTGGAGCGGGAAACGGGATTCGAACCCGCGACCCCAACCTTGGCAAGGTTGTGCTCTACCACTGAGCTATTCCCGCTCGCGGGAGAGCCAAGGATAGCCACCGCCCTCCTGGGCTGTCAAGGTACCGGCGGCGCTCGCCGCCTCACCGCAGAACGGTTTCGGCGTCCCGGTTCTTCCGGCCCGGCGCCGTCCCACGCCCTACTCTTCGACCTGGAAGGCGTTCTGGATCAGGGTGTAACGCGGCCCAGTGCCCTCGGTCTCGAGGTCGATCCCCAGGACGTCGAAGCGGCAGGGGCCTTCCCAGGGGTCGCGGGCGAGATAGGCGTGCGCCGCCCGGGCGAGCTTGGCGCGCTTCGCCCGGTCGACCGCCGCCACCGCCCCACCGAAGACGCCGCTCGCCCGGGCCTTGATCTCGACGAAACAGAGCGTGTCGCCGTCCCGGGCCACCAGGTCGAGCTCGCCGCCGTGATTGCGGACGTTGCGGGCGACTATCCGGTAGCCCCGCCGCCGGAGCCAGCCGACCGCCCGCTCCTCGGCGACCGCGCCCTTGGCGCGATTGTGGGGTTGGCGGAGGAAGCGCCGGATCATCCCTTGCGCTTCCAGCGCGGGCCCTGGGGGGTGTCCTCGACCACGACTCCGCGGTCGGCGAGCTCGCCGCGCAGGCGGTCAGCCTCGGCCCAGGCCTTGCTCGCCCGGGCCTCCTCGCGGCGGCGGACCAGTGCCTCGATCGCCTCGGCGTCCCCCGCCGCCCAGTCCGGCGCCCGCCACGCCGCGGGATCGAGCACACCCAGCACGCGATCGACGTCGGTGAGGGCGCTCGAGATCCGCTCCCGGTCCCCCTCGGCCAGGCCGCCCTCGACCGCGACGTTGGCCTCCTTGACAAAGGCGAAGAGCGCCGCCAGGGCCTTCGAGACGTTCAGGTCGTCGGCCAGGGCTTCGGCGAAGTCCCGCCGCAGCCGAGCCCCGGGGTCGGCCACCCGGGAGGTCCCATCCGCGCTCTCGACGGCGTTCTCCACCCGGAAGCGCATCTCGTCGAGCCGCTCCAGAGCCTTGCCGGCGGCGTCGAGCGACTCGAACGTGAAGTTGAGCTTCTGCCGGTAGTGGACCGAGACCAGGAGGTGGCGCAGCGCCCGTGGCTCGGCACCGCGCTCGAGGAGCTCGGTCAGGGTGAACTGGTTGCCGAGGCTCTTCGACATCTTCTGGCCGTCGACCAGCAGGTGCTCGGCGTGCAGCCAGTAGCGGACGAAGGTGTCCCCGGTGGCGGACTCACTCTGGGCGATCTCGTTCTCGTGGTGGGGGAAGATGTTGTCGACCCCGCCGGTGTGGATGTCGAAGGTCTCGCCGAGGTGCTTCATGCTCATCGCCGAGCACTCGAGGTGCCAGCCGGGGCGCCCGGGCCCCCAGGGGCTCTCCCAGGAGGGCTCACCCGGCTTGGCCGCCTTCCACAGGACGAAGTCCCGGACGTCTTCCTTGTCGTACTCGTCGGCCGCCACGCGCTCGCCGCGGCGGACCTGGGACGGGTCGATCCGCGACAGCTTGCCGTAGTCGGGGTCGCTCGCGATGCGGAAGAAGATCGAGCCGTCGCTCACGTAGGCGTGGCCGCGATCGAGCAGGCGCTCGATCAGGGCGATCATCTCCGGGACGTGCGTGGTCGCCCGCGGGTAGTGCTCCGCCCGCTCGACGTGGAGGGCGTCGAGGTCGCGAAAGAAGGACTCGACGAAGGGCGCCGTGAGCTCGTCGAGGCCGAC
>DATKCC010000135.1:0-2212 GCA_035513375.1 Thermoanaerobaculia bacterium
CCAGGATGCCGATCCCGACCAGGAACCAGAGGACGCTGATCGCGCACCCGATCACCGGGATCAAGCTGAGGATGAACAGCGCCACGTAGAGGATGATCTCCGCGATCATCAGCACCAGGCCGTGGCGGGCGTGCCACTTGATCTCGGTGTCCCGCTGCTCGGTCAGGTACGGGATCAGCGCCAGCACCCATAGGTAGGACAGCACCAGCATGAGCTGCCGGTTGCCGATCTCCCCGGCGGGCGGCGGCGCGCCGGCGCCGGGCGGGGGTGGTGGGCTGCCGGCGGCTTGGCCGCCGTGAGGGGGCGTCGGGGGAACCATGGGTTCGCTCATGTTGCGGCTGCTCCTTTGGCGGAAGTGGAGATCGTCTGTCGACGCGGGAACGGCGACAGCATAACGGACCCCGGCCCCGGTCTCAAGGTGGGGTTGCTCCGGCGGCGAGGCCGAGGTCGGTCAGCGCCGTCTCGAGCGCGCCGCGCTCCGCCTGGTGGACCGCGAGCGTCAGGCGAACCGTCTCGCCGTAGCTCTCCTCCAAGAGCTCGATCGCCGGCGGCCGGAGGAGCCGCTTGACCGCCCCCAGGCGCTCGTAGGGCAGCTCGACGACGAGCTCGACCGCCGGCACGCGGCGGGCCACCGGCAACGCCGTGACCGCCTCCCGCGCGGCGCCGGCATAGGCCCGGGCGAGCCCGCCCTTGCCGAGCTTGGTGCCGCCGAACCAGCGCACGACGACCGCCACGGCGTCCGAGAGGCCGGCGCCGCGGAGGACCTGGAGGATCGGGACGCCGGCGGTGCCGGCGGGCTCGCCGGCGTCGGAGCTGCGCTCGACCGGCGGCCAGCCCAGCCGGCAGGCCCAGCAGTGGTGTGTGGCGTCGGGGTGCTCCCCGGCGAGCGCGGCGAGCGCGGCCCGCACCGCCTCCTCCGAGGCCGCCGGCCGGACCACCGCCAGGAAGCGCGAGCCCCGGTCCCGGAGCTCGCCCCGGGCCTCCCGGGCCGGGGTCGCGTAGCCGGCTTCGCCGGCGGCGGGGTGGGGGCCCGCACCGGAGGCCGGTCCGGACATCAGCCCGCGACCGGCTCGCCCACGCCCGCCATCACCCGCTGGTAGATCTCGCGGTAGCGAGCGACCACCCGGTCCTGGTCGAAGTGCTCGACGGACCGCTTCCGGGCCGCCCGGCCGAGGCGGGCGCGGAGCCCGTCGTCCTGGAGGATCCGGATCGCCGCCTCGGCCATCGAGTCGACGTCGCCCACGGGGAAGAGGTAGCCGGTCTCGCCGTGCGCCACCACCTCAGGCAGGCCGCCGACATTGGAGGCGATGACCGGCACGTGGCAGGCCATGGCCTCCAGGGCGGCCAGGCCGAAGGACTCGCTCTCCGAAGGCAGCAGGAAGAGGTCCGCTCCGACCAGCACCTCCTCGATCAGCGGCAGGCTGCCGAGGAAGGTGATCGAGCCGCAGATCCCCTGCTCGCGGCAGAGGAGCTCCGCCTTGACCCGGTCGGGGCCGTCGCCCACCAGGAGGAGCCGCGCCGGCACCTCCCGGAGCACCCGCCGGAAGACTTCGACCACGTCGAGCACCCGCTTGACCGGCCGGAAGTTCGAGATGTGGACCAGGAGCTTCTCGTCCTTGCGCGCCCAGCGCCGCGCACCCGGGCCCTTGCGCGCCTCGGCGAAGCGCGCCGGGTCGATGAAGTTCGGGATGACGTCGATCGGCTTGCACAGGCCGAGCTGCTCGTAGGTCTGGTCGCGCAGCGCCGCCGAGACCGCGGTCACGGCGTCGCTCTGCTGGACCCCGAAGCGGGTGGTCTCGAGGTAGTTGGGGTCGTTGCCGACCAGGGTGATGTCGGTACCGTGGAGGGTGGTCACGACCGGCAGCGGCTGGGGCGCCAGGATCTGCCGGGCGAGCACCGCCGAGACCGCGTTCGGCACCGCGTAGTGGACGTGGACCAGGTCGAGATGGTGGTGGCGGGCGACCTCGACTAGCTTGGTCGCGAGCGCGAGCGAGTAGGGCGGGTACTCGAAGAGCGGGTAGTGCGGCACGCCGACCTCGTGGAAGAACACCCGCGGCGAGGCGAGCGACAGGCGCGAGGGCAGGGCGTAGGTGACGACGTGGACCTCGTCCCCCCGGTTGGCGAGCGCCATCGCGAGCTCGGTCGCGACGATGCCGGAACCGCCGTAGGTGGGGTAGCAACTGATTCCGATCTTCATCGCAGCCCTCCCGGG
>DATKCC010000136.1:0-6289 GCA_035513375.1 Thermoanaerobaculia bacterium
CGCCCCGGCCTCGGCCATCTGGCGGCTGGAGCGGGAGGCCCTGATCGAGGAGGTCCTGGCCGAGAACCCAGGGCTCGAGGCCGCTCGGCGGGCCCTCGAGGCCGCCCGGCAGCGCGTGCCCCAGGCGACTTCGCTCGAGGATCCGATGGTGTCCTACAGCCTGGCGCCCCTGAGCATCGCCTCGGAAGACGTGCCATTCGGCCAGGCGCTCGAGGCCCGGCAGCGCTTGCCCTACCCGGGCAAGCGCCGGCTCCGGGGCGAGGCCGCCCGCGCTGAGGCCGAGGCCGTCGAAGCCGACCTGGCGGACCTCCGGCTGGAGCTCGCGATCGCCGCCTCGGTCCTCTACGACGACTACTACCTGGTCCACCGGGCGCTCACCATCACCGCCGAGCACGTCCGGCTGCTCGAGGACTTCCAGCGCATCGCCACCGCGCGCTACACCGCGGGGTTGGCGCCCCAGCACGCGCCGATCCAGGCCGAGGTCGAGCTCGCGCATCTCGCCCACCGGCAGATGACCCTCGAGACCGACCGCGAGGTCGTGGCGGCGCGGCTCAACGCTCTGCTGCACCGGCCGCCCGACGCGGCCCTGGGGCCGCCGGTCGAGCGGCTCCCGGTGCCCGACGCGGCCGACGTCCGACCGGGTGACCTGATCGCAGCCGCCGTCGCGGCCCGGCCGGAGCTTACCCGCCTGGCGGCCGAGCGCGCGGCGCGGGAGGCGGTGATCGACCTCCGGGAGCTCGACCGCTACCCGAACTTCGAGGCCATGGCCTCCTACAGCTCGATGTGGATGGACACCGATCACCGGTGGATGGTGGGCGTCGGGGTGAACGTCCCCCTCCAGCGCGGGCGGATCCGGGCCGGCGTCGCCGAGGCCCGGGCCGAGGCGGCGCAGGTCGAGAGCGAGTCCGCCCGGGTGACCGACGAGGTCGGCGCGGAGGTCGCCGTCGCCGCCGCCCGCATCCGGGAGACGCAGCACATCCTGGTCCTCTACCACAGCCGCCTGATCCCCGCCGCCCATGACCAGGTGCGGGCCGCCCTCGCCGGCTTCGAGACCGGGCAGGGGAGCTTCCTCGACCTGATCGAGGCCGAGCGCAATCAGCGCACCGTCGAGCTCGAGTACGAAGAGACACTCGCCGATTCCTACCGGCGCCGGGCCGAGCTGGCCCGCGCCCTGGGCACCTGGCCGCTCGCTGCCGGGGCGCCCGCGGACGAAGGAGGCGCACCGTGACACCCCTGAGAATCCATCGCCAAGGCATCTCCCCGCGGCCGGTCCGGATCCTCGCCTTCGCCGGCTTCGTCCTGATCGCTGCCATGGCCGGCTGCGGCCGGGCCTCGACGGAGCCGCCCCAGCCGGCCGCCGCCACGGGCCGGGCGGACGACCACGCCGGGCACGATCACGACATCGCCTTCTACACCTGCTCGATGCATCCCTCGGTGCGCTCGAAGGACCCGGGCCAGTGCCCGATCTGCAACATGAAGCTCGTGCCGGTGACCCGGGCGGAGGTCGAAAGCGGCACGATCCTGGTCGACGCCGAGCGCCGCCAGCGGATCGGGGTCGCGATCACCCGGGTCGAGCGCCGGGCGGTGCCGGTCTCGATCCGCGCGGTCGGCAAGGTGGTCCTCGACGAGACCCGCCTGGCCGAGGTGTCGGTCAAGTACCGGGGCTGGATCGGCCAGCTCCTGGCCGACCAGACCGGCCAGCCGGTGCGCCGCGGCCAGACCCTCTTCACCCTCTACAGCCCCGAGCTCTACGCTACCCAGGAGGAGCTCTTGGCGGCCCTCGAGAGCCAGCGCGCGGCCCGGGGGACGGCGGCGCCCGAGCGGGCCGACTACCTGGTCGAGGCGGCGCGCAAGCGCCTCCGGCTCTGGGACCTCTCCGAGGCGGAGATCGACCGCGTCGCGGCGAGCGGCGAAGCGCTGCAGTACATCCCCATCGTCTCGCCGGTCTCGGGGCACGTGGTCGAGAAGCTCGTGGTCGAAGGGGCTTCGGTCGAGCCGGGAATGACCCTCTTCCGGCTCGCCGGGCTGGACCGGGTATGGGTGGAGGCCGAGGTCTACGAGGCGGAGCTCGCCCTGGTCGAGGTCGGCCAGCCGGCGACGGTCACGTTTCCCTACGTGCCGGGAAGGACCTACTCGGGGCGGGTCGCCTTCATCTCTCCCTACCTCGACGACTCGACCCGGACCGGCCGTGTCCGGGTCGAGCTCGCCAACCCGAACCTCGAGCTCAAGCCGGACATGTACGCTGACGTCCTCCTCGAGCGCACCGCGGGTGAGGCCCTGGTGGTGCCCGAGGACGCGGTGCTCTATGCCGGCCCCCGGGAGTTCGTGTTCCTGGACCTGGGCGAGGGGCGCCTCCGCCCCCAGCCGGTCGTGACCGGGCGCCGCGCCGGCGACTTCGTCGAGATCCTCTCCGGGCTCGCGGAAGGCGACCTGATCGTCAGCTCGGGTAACTTCCTGATCGCCGCCGAGAGCCGGCTCAAGCTCGCCATGGAGCACTGGGGCGACGGCGCGCCCGTAGGCCCGGTCCGTCCCCCGCCCGATCCGCACGCGGGGCACTGAGGCAGGAGGGTCGAGACCATGCACACCCCGGGGGTACCTTCGACGACAGTCGGTCCGATCGGCCGGACCATCGCCGGCTCTGCCCGGCACCCGTTCTTGACCATCCTGCTGGTCGCGGCGCTCGCGGTCTGGGGGTGGTACGCCCTCGTGCGCTCGCCGCTCGACGCCATCCCGGACCTCTCGGACGTCCAGGTGATCGTGTTCACCGAGTGGATGGGCCAGAGCCCGGACATCATCGAGGACCAGATCACCTACCCGATCTCCTCGAGCCTGCTGGCGGCGCCCCGGGTCCAGTTCGTCCGCGGCCAGTCGATGTTCGGGATGTCGTTCATCTACGTCATCTTCGAGGACGGCACCGACATCTACTGGGCGCGCTCGCGCGTGCTCGAGTACCTCAACGAGGTCCAGGGGAGCCTGCCCGAGGGGGTCACTCCGACCCTCGGTCCGGACGCGACCGGTGTCGGCTGGGTCTACCAGTACGCGCTGGTCGACCGCAGCGGCCGGCACGACCTCCAGGAGCTCCGGAGCCTCCAGGACTACCACCTGAAGTTCGCCCTGGAGAGCGTGCCCGGGGTGGCCGAGGTTGCGCCGATCGGCGGCTTCGTGAAGGAGTACCAGGTCCTCCTCGACCCCAACAAGCTCCTCGGCTATGGCATCCCGCTCTCGGAGGTGGTCGCGGCGGTCCGGGCGTCGAACGAGGACGTGGGCGGCCAGGTCCTGGAGCTCGCCGAGCACGAGTTCATGGTCCGCGGGCGGGGCTACGTGCGCTCGGCGGCCGACCTCGAGTCGGTGCCGCTCCGGGTCGGGGCGATGGGCGCGCCGGTGCGGCTCGGCGACGTCGCCCGGATCAAGATCGGCCCCGCCCCGCGCCGGGGCTTTGCCGAGCTCGACGGCGAGGGTGAGACGGTCGGCGCCATCGTCGTCATGCGCTACGGCGAGAACGCCCTCACCGTCATCCGGGCTGTCGAGGCGCGGTTGGACGAGCTCCGGGCCGGGCTGCCGGAGGGGGTCGAGGTGGTCCCGGTTTACGACCGTTCCGGGCTGATCGAGGCCTCGATTCGCACCCTGAAGCACACCCTGATCGAGGAGATGATCGTGGTCTCGATCGTCATCTTCCTCTTCCTGCTCCACGCCCGGAGCGCGCTGGTGCCGATCCTCACCCTGCCGCTCGCGGTGCTGCTGTCGTTCATCCCGATGTTCTACCAGGGGCTGACGATCAACATCATGTCCCTGGGCGGCATCGCGGTCGCGATCGGCGCCATGGTCGACGCCTCGATCATCCTGATCGAGAACATCCACAAGCGTCTTGAAGCGGCCGACCTCCGCGTCGGCCGGTCGGCGCGAAGCGCCGACGAGGGTTCCCGGGGCTCGCGCCCGGAGCGCCTCGAAGTGTTGATCCACGCCATGCAGGAGGTCGGACCGACGGTCTTCTTCTCGCTGCTGGTGATCACGGTCTCGTTCCTGCCGGTCTTCACCCTAGAAGGGGTCGAGGGCCGGCTCTTCCGGCCGCTCGCCTTCACCAAGACCTATTCGATGGGCTTCGCGGCGGTTCTCGCCGTGACCCTGACGCCGGCCCTAGCGGCGCTCTTCATCCGCGGCCGGATCCGCGGCGAGCGGGCGAACCCTCTGAACCGCTGGCTGATCGCCGCCTACACGCCGGTCGTCCGCTTCGTGGTGCGCTTCCGCTGGCCGGTGGTGATCGCCGCGGCGGTCGCGGTCGCCCTGACCATCCCGGCCCTCCTCGCCCTCGAGAGCGAGTTCATGCCGCCCTTGAACGAGGGGGCGATCCTGTACATGCCGACGGCGCCGCCGGGGATGTCGACGAGCGAGGCGATCCTGATCCTCCAGTCGATGGACCGGCGGCTCCGGGAGTTCCCGGAGGTGGTCTCGGTCTTCGGCAAGATGGGCCGGGCCGAGACCCCGACCGACCCGGCGCCGATCGGCATGGCCGAGACGGTGATCGTGCTCAAGCCGAAGGAGGAGTGGCGCGACGGCCTCACCTGGGACGGCCTGATCGCCGAGATGGACGAGGCGCTGTCGTACCCCGGCATGCCGAACATCTGGTGGATGCCGATCCAGACCCGGACCGAGATGCTCTCGACCGGCATCCGGAGCCCGCTCGGGATCAAGATCTTCGGCGCCGACCTCGAGACGATCGAGGCGACGGCGATCGCCATCGAGCAGGCGGTGGCGGCCGTGCCCGGCACCCGCAGTGCCTTCGCCGACCGCTCGACCGGCGGCTTCTACTTCGACGTGACCGTCGACCGGGTGGCGGCGGGGCGCTACGGCCTCAGGGTGGCCGACGTCAACGACATCGTCCGGACGGCGATCGGCGGCATGGAGGTCTCGCGCACGGTCGAGGGCCGCGAGCGCTACCCGATCACCGTCTCCTACGCCCGCGACTTCCGCGAGGACCCGGAGGCGCTGCGCCGGATCCTGGTGGCGACGCCCTCTGGCGCCCAGGTGCCGCTCGGGCAGGTCGCCCGCCTCTCCTTCGAGACCGGGCCGCCGATGGTCCGGAGCGAGGACGGCCGCCTGGTGGGGTACGTCTTCGTCGATCCGGGCGAGCGGCCGATCGCCGACTACGTCCGGGAGGCGAAGGCGGTGGTCGCCGCCGAGGTCGACCTGCCGGCCGGCGTCCGGATCGACTGGGCCGGGCAGTTCAAGTACTTCGAGCGGGCGAAGGAGCGGCTCAAGCTGGTGGTGCCGGTGACCCTGTTCCTGATTTGCCTGCTGCTCTATCTCAACACCCGTTCGGTGCCGGAGGTGGCGATCGTGCTCCTCGCGGTGCCGTTCTCTCTGATCGGCGCCGTCTGGCTCCTCTGGATCCTCGGCTACCACATGAGCGTCGCGGTCTGGGTGGGCCTGATCGCGCTCGCCGGCCTCGACGCCGAGACCGGCGTGGTGATGCTCCTTTATCTCAAGCTCGCCCACCGGCGCCGGCTGGAGGAGGGGCGCCTCGAGACCTTCGCCGACCTCCGGGAGGCGATCGTCGAGGGCGCCGCCCAGCGGGTGCGGCCGAAGCTCATGACGGTCGCGACCACCATGCTCGGCTTGCTCCCGGTCATGTGGTCGACCGGAACCGGCGCCGACGTGATGAAGCGCATCGCGGCCCCCATGGTCGGAGGCCTCACGACCTCGTTCCTCCTGGAGCTCACTGTCTACCCGGCGGTCTTCGCCCTGTGGAAGGGCCGGCAGTTGGCCCGAAGCCAAGAGGAGGGCGAGGACTGACCCAGCCATTCCCGTCCATTGCGGACTCACGACCCAAAACCCCGAGGAGACCCCACACCATGCAGAGCAAGATCTACGCGCTCCTGGCGCTCACCGCCCTCGCCCCGGCCCTGGCTTGTGCCGGCTCAGCGAGCGGCGACTCCGGCTTCGCCACCCTCGCGGACCCTTACGAAGAGGTCCGAACCGCGCTCCTTCACGATACGCTCGAGGGCGTCGCGGAGCACGCGCGATCGATCGAGCGGGCCGCCCATGTCCTCGCCGCCGACTTCGACGCTGAGGCGGCCGGCGTTCCCGCCGAGGCCGCCGAAGAGGCCCGTACCCTGTTGCCGCGGATGGCCGAGGCCGCCCGGGCGCTGGTGCAGGCAGGCGACCTCGCCGCCGCCCGCGCGGCTTTCGGCGAGCTCACCGAGCCGCTGGTTCGGTACCGCGAGCTCGCCGGCGACAACGGGGTCCAGCTGGCCTACTGCCCGATGGCCGGGAAGTCGTGGCTGCAGAAGGA
>DATKCC010000137.1:0-17283 GCA_035513375.1 Thermoanaerobaculia bacterium
GAAGTGGCAGGCGCCCGAGCCGCCCTGGCGCTCGGTCTCCGCCAACATGGTCTGGAACATCGCCAACATCCCGGCGGCGCAGGTGTCGATGCTCGGCGGCATCACCGGCCTCGCCTTCGCGCCGGTCGCCGCCTGCTCCACCTTCGGGGTGTCGCTGAAGCTCGCGATCGACGCCATCCGCTCGGGCCGGGCCAAGGCGGTGGTGGTGGGCGCCACCGACCCGCCGCCCCACCCGCTGATCGTGGGCGGCTTCTACAACGCCCGGGTGATCTCGGCGGACGGCGCCGTCTCGAAGCCCCTCTCCGAGCTCCGCGGCACCCACGTGGCCGGCGGCTCGGTCCTCTGGGTGCTCGGCGATCACGAGCACATGAGCGCTCGCGGCTTCCGCCCCTTGGGGATGGAGCCCCTGGCCGTCGGCATCACCTCCGACGCCGACCACATCATCACCCCCTCGACCGAGGGGCCCGCTGCGGCCATCCGTCGCGCCCTCGCCGAGGCGGGCGTCGACCCCGCCGCCATCACCACCTGGGACCTCCACGCCACGGCCACGCCCGGCGACTACACCGAGGTCGAGACCCTGAAGGCCGAGCTGCCGGGCCCGCTCGTGATCACCGCACGCAAGGGGATCCACGGCCACGGCATGGCGGCCGCAGGCGGTTGGGAGCTGACCGCCCAGTACCTGGCCCACGAGCGCGGCCACCTCTTCCCCACGCCGCTCGCCGAGGCGGAGCTCAACCCGGAGATCGCCCGCCTCCACCGGGACTTCGTGTTCGACGCCTCGTGCCCGGTTCCCGCCGGGCTTGCCGGCAAGCTCTCGATGGGGGTGGGCGGGATCAACGCCTGCGTCGTCTCCCGGCCGTGGCCGAAACCGGCGGCCGGGGGCTCCACCGCCGACCCCTCCGCAGACCGGCAGGCGCCGCCTTGAGCGCCCCAGTGGCGACCGACCTGTTCGTCGCCCTCACCCCGGACCGGGTGCTGGAGGCCGTCGAGTCTGCAGGGCTCGCCACCAACCCCGTCTGCTACCCGCTCAACGCCTACGAGAACCGGGTCTACGAGGTGGAGCTCGCCGACCGCAGCCGGGTGATCGCGAAGTTCTACCGGCCGACCCGCTGGAGCGAGGAGCAGATCCTCGAGGAGCACGCGTTCCTGGCCGAGCTCGCTGCCGCCGAGATCCCGGTCTGCGACTTCCGGCCCTTCCCAGGAGGCGGCACCCTGCGCGCGATCGACGGCATCTTCTACGCCCTCTCCGAGCGCCGGGGCGGCCGCGCCCCGGACGAGCTCGACGCCGAGCTCGCCGGCCGGGTCGGGATGCTCGCCGGGCGCATCCACGCCGTCGGCGCCCTCGGCGAGGCCCACCACCGGTCGCGCCTGACCTCGGAGGTCTTCGTCGGCCGGAGCCTCGAGTGGTTGATCGGGCACGACAACCTCCCCGGTTTCCTCGCCGAGCGCTACGCCGCCGTCGCCCGCGCGATCGCCGCGCTCTACGACGAGCTCTCGGCCGGGGCCCGGTTCCAGCGCATCCACGGCGACCTCCACCGCTCGAACCTGCTGGTCCGAGACGACGTTCTCCGGGTGCTCGACTTCGACGACATGGTGATCGGGCCACCCGTCCAGGACCTCTGGCTGGCGCTGCCCGGCCGGGACGAGGAGGCCCGGCGGCTGCGCGAGGCCTTCCTCGAGGGCTACGAACGCTTCCGCCAGTTCGACCGCTCGACCCTGCGGCTGATCGAGCCCTTGCGCGGGCTGCGCATCGTCTCCTACAGCGCCTGGATCGCCCGCCGCTGGCACGACCCGTTCTTCCCGCGCGCGTTTCCGGAGTTCGGCACCGAGGCCTACTGGCTGGGAGAGGTCCGGGAGCTCGAGGAGACCCTGGCGGCGGCCCGGGCGGATGCCGGGATCGCGCCGCCCGAGCCGGAGCCGGCCGAGGCGCTGACCAACGCCGATCTCTTCTGGGATTGGGAAGAACCGTAGGGTGCGGCTTGCCGCACCGTCCCTCCGCCG
This sequence comes from Thermoanaerobaculia bacterium, assembly GCA_035513375.1. Classification (GTDB taxonomy): domain Bacteria; phylum Acidobacteriota; class Thermoanaerobaculia; order Multivoradales; family DATKCC01; genus DATKCC01. The sequence continues at coordinate 2,002 of DATKCC010000137.1, forward strand.
AAACCTCAGCGATCGCCTCGGTCTTGACCGGTGGGCCAAGGCCCACCCTACGAGGCGCTGTAGACTTCGCCCGATGGCGGAAACGACCACGGCCCTCCGCCCCGCCGCCCGGGTCGCGGGCTTCGGCACCACGGTCTTCGCCGAGATGACCCGGCTCGCCCTGGTCCACGGGGCGGTCAACCTGGGGCAGGGGTTCCCGGACTTCGACGGCCCCGACTTCCTCCACGAGGCCGCGATCCGGGCGATCCGCGAGGGGCGGAACCAGTACTGCCCGACCGGCGGCGTGCCGGAGCTCGCCCGGGCCGTCGCCCGACACCAGGAGCGGTTCTGGGGGCTCGCCTACGCACCGGAGGAGGTGACGGTCTACGCCGGTGCCACCGAGGCGATCTTCGCCGCCCTCCAGGCGCTCTGCGACCCGGGCGACGAGGTCGTCCTTTTCGAGCCTTTCTACGACTCCTACCTGGCCGCGGTGACCATGGCGGGCGGCGTCGCCCGAGTGGTCACTCTCCGGGACCGTGGGGCCGACGGGGATGGTGGCGCCGGCTTCGCCTACGATCCGGCGGAGCTCGCCGCGGCGGTCGGCCCGCGCACCCGGGCGATCCTGGTCAACAGCCCCCACAATCCCACAGGTAAGGTTTTCTCCTGGGCCGAGCTCGAGCCGCTGGCGGCCCTCGCCCGCAAGCACGACCTGATCGTGGTCTCCGACGAGGTCTACGAGCACCTGGTCTACGAAGGCGAGCACGTCCCGGTCGCGTCGCTCCCGGGCATGCGAGAGCGGACCGTGACCATCTCCTCGGCGGCCAAGACCTTCAGCGTCACCGGCTGGAAGATCGGCTGGAGCTGCGCGCCCCCGGAGCTCACCCGTCCCCTCCAGGCGGCCCACCAGTTCATCACCTTCTGCAACGGGACGCCGTTCCAGTATGCGGTGGCCGAGGCCCTGGCGGCGGGCGACGGCTACTACGAGACCCTCCGGGCGGAGTACCGCGGCCGCAGGGACCGCCTGTGCACCGGCCTCGAGGCTGCGGGGTTCGGGGTCCGCCGGCCGGCCGGCACCTACTTCGTGATGGCCGACATCCGCCCCCTGGGCTTCGACGACGACATCGCCTTCTGCCGGGCGCTCCCGGAGCGCGCCGGGGTGGCGGCCATCCCGCCGAGCTCCTTCTACCGGAACCGCGACGCCGGCCGCCACCTGGTGCGCTTCGCGTTCTGCAAGACCGACGCGGTTCTCGACGAGGCGATCCGCCGCCTCCGCAAGGGGTGATCGAATGAGACTCGCGGCGCTCCAGACCGCCATCGCCTGGGAGGATCCACCGGCCAACTTCGCCCGGATCGAGCCCTGGCTGAGGGCCGCGGTCGAGGCCGGGGCGCAGGTCGTGGCGCTGCCCGAGATGTTCTCTTGCGGATTCTCGATGAACGTCCGGGCGATCCAGGAGTCCCCCGACGGCCCGAGCGCCCGCTTCCTCCAGGACCGCGCGGCCGAGTACGGCGTCTGGATCGCCGGCTCGCTGCCGGAGCTGCCCGCAGAGGAGACCCCGGGCAGGAGGCGGAAGCCTTACAACACCCTGGTCCTGGCCGGCCCCGGAGGGGAGGTCCACCGCTACCGCAAGATCCGCCCGTTCAGCTATGCCGGCGAGGACAAGCACTTCGGGGCCGGCAGCGAGACCGTCACCGTCGAGATCCGCGCCGGCGAGGAGCTGCTCCGGACCACCCTGTTCATCTGCTACGACCTGCGCTTCGGCGACCTGTTCTGGGACGTCGCCGAGGAGACCGACCTCTTCCTGGTGGTCGCCAACTGGCCGGGGACCCGCCGGCACCACTGGACGAAGCTGCTCGCGGCGCGGGCGATCGAGAACCAGGCTTACGTCCTGGGGGTGAACCGGGTCGGCGAGGGGGGCGGCCTCGAGTACGCCGGCGACAGCCGGATCGTCGACCCCATGGGCGAGGTCCTGGCGGCGGCCGCGGGCGGAGAGACCATGCTCCTCGCCGACGTCGACGCGGCCCGGGTCAAGCAGGTGCGAAAGGAGCTGCCGTTCCTCTCGGACCGGCGACCGCGGTAGGAGCACGTAGGGTGCGGCTTGCCGCACCAGGCATCGTCGCGGGCGCGCCGGAACTCACCACGCCTACCCCCGAGGGGGATGTAGGGGCGGAGCTTGCCTCCGCCCGCGGTGAAGCCGCCACCCCCGCCCCGGGAGGAGACGAGCTCCTCCCCTACAAGCACGCTTGCGTGGCGGTTTCGGAGCTCGTCACGACGATGAGTCTCCCGCCACCACCAACCTCCTCAGCTGGTCGTTCGCCACCATCACCATCGCCAGGTCCGGGGACTTGGCGGTGCGGACCTCTCGGATCACCTCCTCGGCCCGGGCCACCGCCCCGCGGCGGGCCGCGGCCCAGACTTCGATCGTCTGGCGCGGGCTACCGTCGCCGTGGACGGCCGAGAGCACCTGCCGGGTGAGCTCGCCCTGGAGGTAGAAGAGATCGTCCACCACCGCCGCCAGGGCCGCCTTCTGCCAGCGGCCGTCGGCGGTGAGCCGGGAGGCCACCTCGCGCAGCCATGCGAGGCAGAACCGGTCTCCCAGCCCGAAGAAGATGCGGCCCGCCTCCTCGACCGGCCGGCCGGTCTGCCGGGCGATCGTCCACACGTCGCAGGCGGCCGCCAGGTCCTGGAGGCTCGCCACTCGGCGGGCGACCTCCGGGGGGACGCCCTCTTTGAGGAACACCCGTTCGCGCCGGCGCAGGTCCTGGAGCTCGGAGCGGGTCAGGACCTCTTCCAGGCTCGCGGCCAGGTTCTCGACCGCCGGCCGGAACTCGGCCGTGCAGGCACTGATGTCGAGCGGCGCCTCAGTGTTCCGGAGCAGCCATAGGGTCACCCGCTCCACCATCCGGCCGGCCGCCACCATCATCCGGAGCTGCGCCTCCGCCGGCACCCGGTAGTCCAGCGCCTCGACCTCGGCCCAGAGCGAGCGCAGGTCGAAGGCCTCGCGCACGACCGTGTAGGCGCGGGCCACGTCCGCCGGCTCGGCCCCGGTCTCGGCCATCATCTCGGTCAGGAAGCTCGGGCCCACCCGGTTGACCATGCTGTTGGTGACGAAGGTGGCGATGATCTCCCGGCGCAGGCGGTGGCGCTCGATCTCCTCGGAGAAACGCTCGCGCAGCTCCTTGGGAAAGTAGAGCAGCAGGTCGGTGGTGAGGAGCGGGTCCTCGACCAGGGACGAGCCCAGCAAGTGACCGTAGAGAAAGATCTTGCTGTAGGCCAGGAGCACCGCGATCTCCGGGCGGGTGAGCGCCTCGCTGGCGGCCTGTCGGGCGGCCAGCTCCTCGTCGTCCGGGAGCGCTTCGAGGGCGCGGTCGAGCTGCCCGGAGCGCTCCAGGGTGCGCATCATCCGCTGCTGGGCGTCGATCGCGGCGAGGCCCCGGGTCTCGGCCACCGACAGGGCCTGAGTCTGGAGATAGTTATCGCGGAGGACCAGCGCCGCCACCTCCTCGGTCATCCCCGAGAGCAGGCGGTCGCGGTCGGCCAGGGCCAAGCGCCCGTCGCTGAGGGGCCCGCCCAGGAGGATCTTGATGTTCACCTCGTGGTCCGAGGTGTCGACGCCGGCCGAATTGTCGATGGCGTCGGTGTTGATCCTGCCGCCTTCGAGCGCGAATTCGATCCGCCCCGGGTGGGTGATCCCGAGGTTCGCCCCCTCGCCCAGCACCCGGCAGCGGAGCGCCGAGGCGTCGACCCGCACGCCGTCGTTGGCTCGGTCTCCGACCGTGGCGTTGCTCTCGGTCGACGCCTTGACGAAGGTCCCGATGCCGCCGAACCAGAGCAGGTCGCAGCGCGCGGTGAGCAGGGCCTGGACCAGCCGGCCCGGCGCCACCGACTCCTCCTTCAGACCCAGGAGCTCGCGGATCTCGGCCGAGAGCTCGACCGCCTTGGCGCTCCGATCGAAGACCCCACCGCCCTTCGAGATCTTGGTCTCGTCGTAGTCGATCCAGCTCGACCGGGGCAAGCCGAAGAGCCGCTGGCGCTCCGCGAACGACACCGCCGGGTCGGGGTCGGGATCGACGAACACGTGCAGGTGGTTGAAGGCGCCGATCAGGCGGATGTGCTCCGACAGCAGCATGCCGTTGCCGAACACGTCGCCCGACATGTCCCCGACCCCGACCACCGTGAAGTCCTCGCTCCGAATGTCCGCTCCAAGCTCGCGGAAGTGGCGCTCGACCGCCACCCAGGCGCCGCGGGCGGTGATCCCCATCGCCTTGTGGTCGTAGCCCGCCGAGCCGCCTGCGGCGAAGGCGTCGCCTAGCCAGAAGCCGTACTCGGCCGCCAGCTCATTGGCGAGGTCGGAGAACCTGGCGGTGCCCTTGTCCGCCGCTACCACCAGGTAGGGGTCGTCGCCGTCGAGCCGGACCACCCGCTCCGGCGCCACGACTCGGCCGTCGACCAGGTTGTCGGTCAGGTCGAGGAGCCCCCGGATCAGCGTCCGATAGCAGGCGATCCCCTCCTGGAGCTGGGCTTCGCGGTCGCCCCCCACGGGCGGGCGCTTGACCACGAAGCCCCCCTTGGCTCCGACCGGGACGATCACCGCGTTCTTCACCATCTGGGCCTTCAGCAGCCCCAGGACCTCCGTCCGGAAGTCCTCCCGGCGGTCCGACCACCGGATACCGCCGCGAGCGACCTTGCCGCCCCGGAGGTGGACCGCCTCGGTCTGCGGCGAGTAGACGAAGACCTCGTAGAGTGGCCGCGGTTTGGGCAGCACCTTGACGCCGCCGGAGGCGAGCTTCAGGGACAGGTAGCTCTTGCGTTCGCCGGTCTCGGTGCGCTGGTAGTGGTTGGTGCGGACGGTGTGGCGGACGAGATTCAGGAAGCGGCGGAGGATCCGGTCTTCGTCCAGGCTCCGTACCGCCTCGAGGGAGCGTCGGATCCGCACCTGGAGCTCGACCATCCGTTCCTCTGCCCCATCCCGGGCGTCGGGGTCGAAGCGGAGCTCGAAGAGCTCCACCAGGAGGCGAGCCATCTCCGGGTTGCTCGCCAGGGTCTCCTGCAGGTAGGCCTGGCTGAAGGTCGCCCGCGCCTGCCGGAGGAACCGGGCGTAGGCCCGGAGCACCACCACCTCGTGCCAGGCGAGGCCGGCGCGGACGACCAGGCGGTTGAAGCCGTCGTTCTCCACCTCGCCCCGCCAGGCGCGCTCGAAGGCCTCGGGGAAGATCTCCACGAGCTGCTCGAGCTCGACCCCCCAGCCGTCCCGGAGCTCCAGGCCGAAATCGTGGATCCAGAGCGGCCGGTCGACACCGGTCGGGCGCACTTCGTAAGGGATCTCCGACCCCACGCGGACGCCCATGTTCTCGAGTAGCGGCAGGACGTCCGAAAGGGCGATCGGGCGCTCCGGGTGGTAGAGCTTGAACCGCACCTCCCGGGTCCCGGACGCCTGGGGCCGGTAGAGGTGCATCCCCAGCCGGCCGGTCGCCAGGACCTCCTCGATCTTGGCGAGGTCGAAGACCGCCTGCTCGACGGGGAAGCGCTCCCGGAACGCCGTCGGGAAGGCCTCGCGGTAACGCCGGAAGAGGCGGTCCTGGACCTCCTCGTCCCCCTCGGCCAGCAGCGCCTCGTAGAGCTGGTCGCTCCAGGTCCGCGCCGCTTCGGCGAGGCGGGTCTCGATCTCCTTGAGGTCTGAGTCCGGGATCCGCCCCGGCGTGGTCTTGACGACGTAGTGGACCCGGGCGAGCGGCGAGTCGCTCACCTGGGTGTAGTGGGCTGTCACCTGGCCGGCGAAGCTGTCCTCGAGGATCGCCTGCATCTTCAGCCGGAGCTCGGTGTTGTAGCGGTCCCGGGGGGCGTAGACCAGGCACGAGATGAAGCGCTCGAAGGGGTCGGGGCGGACGAACAGGGCGATCCGCTGGCGCTCCTGAAGCTGGAGGATCCCCAGGCTGATCTCGAACAGCTCCTGCTCGGAGATCTGGAACAGCTCGTCGCGGGGGAAGGTCTCGAGGATGTGGACCAGCGCCTTGCCGTCGTGGCTGTCGGCCGGGAGCCCCGCCCGCTCCAACGTGCGCTCCACCTTCTCGCGCAGCAGCGGGATGTTCTGCGCGCGGCGGTTGTAGGCGACGGAGGTGAAGAGCCCCAGGAAGCGCCGCTCCCCGACCACCCGGCCCGCCTCGTCGAAGCGCTTGATCCCGATGTAGTCCATATGGGACGGCCGGTGGACGGTCGAGCGGTGGTTTGCCTTGGTGACGAACAGGAGCTGGGGCTGCCTGGCGAACTCGGACATCTTGTCGGTGAGCGCGCGCAGCCGGTAGGAGTCCTCGTCCTCGCGCGCCCGCAGGACCCCGAGGCTAGAGCCGGGGACCAGCTTCAGGTGGTCCCGTCCGCCCTCTTCGACCAGATCGAGCTCGCGGTAGCCGAGGAAGGTGAAGTGGTTGGCGTCCAGCCACTCGAGAAACCGTCGTGCCTCTCCGATCTCCACGTCCGAGACCGGAGGTCGGTCCGTCTCCCAGCCGCGGACGATCTCGGCCAGCTTCGCCCGCATCGCACGCCAATCCTCGACCGCCGTGCGGACGTCGCGGAGCACCCGGTCGAGGGTGGCCACGACCTCGTCCCGCCCCTCCTGGGCGAAGATGCGGTCGACCTCGATCTGCATGTAGGACTCGGCGCGGGGCTCGCCGAGCGCGGCCTCGCCGCCGGGCCCCCGGACCCCGGAGGCGTCCCGGCGCACGTCGACGACGGGGTGGAGCACGAGCTGCACCGGCCGGTCGAGCCCGTTGAGGGCGGCGGTCACCGAGTCGACCAGGAACGGCCGGTCGTCGTTGACCACCTCGACGGCGGTGAACGGCGACTCCCAGCCATGCTCCTCGCGGGTCGGGTTGTAGACCCGGATCTTGGCCTGGCCGGGCGTCCGCTCCCGACCCCAGCGCCAGAGGGCGAGGGCGGCTCCGACCAGGTCCTCGGGCTCGCGGACGAGGATGTCGTCGGGCGCGATCCGCTCGTAGCTCCGGCGCACGAAGCGCTCGGCCGCCTCCGGATCTACCGGCGCGCCCGCTTCGGCGCCGGCGGCCGATCGCTCCCGGGCGAGGGCTGCGAGCCCGTCCAGGAGCTCGGTCTTGCGGATCTCTGCGCTCGGCGCCGCCATCGCGAATAGGCTAGCGCAAGTGGGCGGCAAGGGGGCGCTCACCCGTCCTTCTTCCGCTCCTCGCTCCTGGTTCTTGCCCTCCACCGACCCTCCCGGTAGTCTCCGCAGCCGAATGCGCAACGGCTACCCCCTGGTGGAGCTCCACCGCCACCTCGACGGCAATGTCCGGCTCGAGACCGTCCTCGACCTGGGCCGCCGGCACGGCGTCGGCCTGCCGGCCGACACCCTCGAGGGGCTGCGGCCGTACGTCCAGGTGGCCGAGCGCGAGCGCGACCTGATGGCGTTTCTCGCCCGCTTCGAGTGGACGCGGCGGGTGTTCGCCGACTACGACGCGGTGCGGCGGATCGCGCGCGAGAACGTCGAGGACGCGGCGGCCGAGGGGATCGACTACCTGGAGCTGCGGTTCAGCCCCTACTTCATGGCCGAGCGCCACGGGCTCGATCCCACGGCCGTGGTCGAGGCGGTCTGCGACGGCGTCGACGAGGCAGTGGTGGCGGAGGCGGGAAGCCGCGCGCCGGGGCTGCCGCCGCGGGCGCGGCTTATCGGCATCGTCTCCCGCACCTTCGGCACCGAGGTCGGCTGGGTCGAGGTCGAGGCGACCGTCACCCACCGCCACCGAGGCGTCGTGGCGCTCGACCTCGCCGGCGACGAGGCGAGCTGGCCGGGGGAGCTGTTCGTGGACCACTTCCGGCGCGCTCGGGAGGCCGGGCTGCGGACCATCGCCCACGCCGGCGAGGCGGCGGGTCCCGACAGCGTCCGCCAGGCGGTGCTGGAGCTCGGTGCCGAGCGGATCGGCCACGGCGTCCGGGCGATCGAGGACCCGGCGACCATGGACCTGCTGGCCGAGCGCGGGATCCCGCTCGAGCTCTGCCCGACGAGCAACCTCCAGACCAGCACCGTGGCGAGCTGGGACGTCCACCCCCTCCCCCGTTTCCTCGAGCGCGGCCTCGAGGTCACCCTCAACACCGACGACCCGTCGATCAGCGGCATCGACCTCGCCCACGAGTACCGCGTCGCCCAGGAGCGCCTGGGTTTGACCGAAGCCGACTGCCGCACCCTCCAAGAAAACGCCGTGGAGGCCGCCTTCCTGAGCGACGAGGAGCGCCAGGCCCTGCTGGCGATCACCGTGACGCCGGACGCTCGACATGAGGGACTCGCCGGCCAGAACCCCCAGCCCATTCCCTGACGATACGCTCTCACCCCGAGGACCCGCCGATGACCCTTTCGCTCTCGCTCGCCCGCCGGCTCCGCCCGTTCGCGCCCCTGCTCCTGCTCCTCGCGCTCGAGCTCGCCGCGCTGCTGGCGATCTCCTGCGCTCCGGCCGCCGGGCCGGACGCCGATCTCTCGGTGCCGCCCGATCCCGAGAGCCTGTTCCCGGTCCGCAGGGAGGGGCTGGTCGGGTTCATCGACGGCTCCGGCGAGCTCGTGGTCGAGCCCAAGCTCACCAGCTCCGCGGCTGAGGGCGAAGGGCTGATCCCGGTGCGGGTCGGCGAGGGGTGGGGGTACCTCGACCGGAGCGGGGCCTGGGCGATCCATCCGGCCTACGACGAGGCCGGCCGCTTCTCGGGCGGCCTCGCGCCGGTCCGGATCGGCCGGCTCGGCGGCTACATCGACGCCGCGGGCAAGGTTGCGATCGAGCCCCGCTTCGAAGCCGCTCGCTCGTTCTCGGACGACCGCGCCGCGGTTCGCTCGGGGGGCCTCTGGGGGTTCATCGAGCCGTCGGGCGCGATGGTCGTCCCGCCGCTCTACGCCGAGACCCGGGACTTCTCCCAGGGGCTCGCTGCGGTCAGGACCGAGGAGAGCCTCTGGGGCTTCATCGACCCCGCCGGCACGGTCGCGATCGAGCCCCGCTGGGCGGACGTCTACAGCTTCTCGCGCGATCGGGCCGTGGTCCGCGGCGCGGACGGCGCCTTCGGCTTCATCGACCGCAGCGGCGAAGTGGTCGTCGAGGTCGCCCTCTACGGCGCCCGGAGCTTCTCCGGCGACCTCGCTCCGGTCCGGGCGCGGGGGGCCGACGGCGTGATCCGCTGGGGCTACATCGACCCCTCCGGCCGGATGGTGATCGAGCCCGCTTTCGAGAACGCCAAGGCGATGGCTGACGGCCGGGCCCCGGTCCAGACCCGCGAGGGAGGATGGGGTTACATCGACCTCCGGGGCGAGATGGTGATCGATCCGGCCTTCTCCTCGGCCGAGCCCTTCGACCACGGCCTGGCGCTGGTTGGCACCGGCGGCGGCTGGGGGTACATCGACACCGCCGGGCGATGGGTCTGGGAGCCCTCGTCCTGATCACCCCCCTCACCCTCGATCCCACTCCCACCCCCCAGGGCGGTAGTGAGGCGCCTCCGCTTGCCCGCGCTACGGGCTCTTGCTCGCTCTGCCGGGGAGCTCCGCCTCCTCATTAGCCGGCGCCAGGCCCGCGTCGAGTTGCGGTGGGCGGTGGCTGCGCCACTCGGCCAGCTCCCGGCGCGCCCGGGAGAGGAGCCGGTGGTCCTCCTTCGTGTAGCACGCCACGCGCGACGCCAGCGTCGCCTCGTCCCACGCCACCCAGGGCTCCAGCGGGGCGAACGCCTCGACGCAGGCGCCGTCCCGGCCGAGCGAGCCGGCGAGCTGGAGGCGCGTGTAGAGCCGCTCCTCGTGCGCCAGGGCGACCGCGAAGGGGTCCGCCAGCTCCTCGAAGAGAGTCTCGGCGAGGGCCTGGTCCCGGCGGCCGAGGACCATCGCGAGCCGCAGCGCCGAGCTCAGGAGATCCGGCTGGACCCAGGGCTCGATCCGCAGGCGGCTGAACAGCGAGCTCAGGTACCAACCCGCCGTCTGGTCGTTCTCCCGCCGGGCCTCGAAGAGCGCCAGGACCGCCTCGGCCTCTCCGGGCGACAGCTCCCAGAGCCGGGCCGCGGCCTCCTCCGCCCGGGGGTCCCCGCCCTCGGCCAGGGCCGAAGCCCAGGCCAGGAGGTCCACGCGATGGACCAGCGCCGGCTCGCGGTCCGCCCAGCCTTCCCGGAGCGCCCGCCAGTCCTTGCCGGCATAAGCGCTCCGGAGCCGGTGACGCTCGCGAAGCTCCGGATCGGCGCCCTCGGGCAGCGGCGGCACGTCGTCGAACAGAGCCCCCCGGGCCAGCACGGCGTCGTCCACCAGCCAGCCGTCGGCCTCGGCGCCGGCGAAGCGGGGGCGATGCTCCCCCCGCGTGCGCGCCAGCCGGGCGAGGTCGTCGATGTCGAACAGCCCGGTGCGGCCGAGGTTGCGGACGAAGCCGTACTCGATGATCGGGTGGTCGTCGGTGTTGACGACCGCGCCTTCGGCCTCCGCCATCGCCCGGGCGAAGGCCGGGTCGGCGACGAACCCGGCGTAGAAGCCCTCCGCTCCGGCGACCCCCCAGGCCCGTGCGAGGGCGCTCACGTAGGGCTCCTCCGCCGAGCGCCGGCGGACTCGCTCGAGATCGTGGGACAGCGGCTCGGCGCTCGCGACCAGCAGCAGGTCTCCGGGGAGCGTCCGCCAGCTCTCGACCGCGGGGAAGACCGCGGCCAGCGTGGCGTAAGCGGTCCGCACCACCGAGGCGTCGACCTCGTAGCCCTGGAGCCACTGGAGAAAGAGGCCGCCCGGCTGCAGGCGATCTCGCGCCGCTTCGTAGAACTCCCGGGTGTAGAGGCTGGAGATCCCCGCCCGGTACGGGTTCGAGGGCTCCGAGAAGATGACGTCGTAGCGCCGGCGGGTGGTCAGCAGGACCTCCCGGCCGTCCCCCACCACGACTTCGACCTTCGGGTGGTCCATCGCGGCGTGGTTGACCGGCGCGCAGTCGCGGGCCACCCGGACGATCGCCGGTTCGAGCTCGACCGCGTCGACCCGCTCCATGGTCGCCACCTCGGCCAGCCAGCCGGCGGTCGAGCCGGTGCCGAGGCCGATCACCAGCGCCCGCTCGGGCCGCGGATGGAGCATGGCGCCGACGAGCCCGCCCATGATCTGAGTGCCGGCGTCGCCCAGGGCGGCGCCGTCCGACTTGCCGTTGACGATAAAGGCGTAGCCCGCGGAGCGGACCAGGGCGACGCCGCTCTCCCGGCCGTCCGCCTCCCAGGCGATGTCGGCCTTGTGCTCCCGGATGGCCTTGCGCAGGTCGTTCGGTTCGCCGAGCGAGTCGCGGAACCGGCCGGCGCCGATCCCGGAGTGGCGCCAGAACGCCGACGGGCCCGGCGAGGCGGCGGCCAGGAGGGCGACGAGCGCGAGGAGCGCGGTCGCGGTCACCGCCGTCGAGCGCGCCCCTTCGCGAACGCCGGCGACGGCGGTCGAGACCAGGGCGAGGAGGACCAGGAGGGCCGCGGCGGCGCGCCACGCCCCGGGCGCCGAGAGGATGGGCAACAGGCCGAAGCCCCCGGCGATCGATCCCAGGATCGCGCCGGCGGTGTTCCAGGCGTAGGCCAGCCCCACCTCGCGGCCGACCGCCCGCCGCCCCTGGCCCAGGATCGCCACCAGCAGCGGGAACTGGTACCCGGAGACCAGGGCGGCCGGCAGCACGACCAGGGCGGTGACGGCCGACCACCCCACCAGCAGGCCCCCGAACCCGGCGGCGCCCAGGCCCTGGAGCTCGAGCGCGAGGAAGGCCACCCGGTCACCCAGGGCGAAGGGGACGACCAGGGCCAGCGCTTCGAGCGCGCAGGTGGCCGCGAAGCCGAGAAGCGACGGTCGGACGCGTTCCGAGCCCAGGCCGTAGATGAGCCCGCCGGCGCCGATCCCGAGGAGCGCCACGGCGAGGATCAGACCGAAGGTGTAGGAGGTACCGCCCAGGATCGGCCCGAGCATGCGGTACCAGACGAGCTCCATCAGGAAGAAGACGAAGCCGGTGACGGCGGCGGCCGCGAGCACGATCGCAAGCGGCGCCCGCCGGATCGGGCCGGCCGGCTCCCCGCCGGTCTCGAGCTCCTGCGCCGACACCGGCGGCGCCACCGCATCCGGCGCGGCGCCTAGCGCCGCGGGGCTCCGGGCGAGCGCCCGGGCGAAGATCGCCACCAGGAGGTTCAGCAGAGCCGCCACCCACAGCGTCTTGCCTATCCCCAGGAGCTCGATCGCGACGAAGGTCGTCGCCAGGGTGCCGGCGACGGCGCCGAGGGTGTTCGCGGCGTAGAGCAACCCGACCCGACGCCGACCGGCGTCAGCGGAGCGGGTGACCGCCCGGACCGTGGCCGGCAGGGTGCCGCCCATGAGGAAGGCCGGGACGCCCAGAACCAGCGCCGCGAGCGCCAGCCGGGCGGCGGTGCCGCCGACGAGCCCCAGCCTCTCGGTGCCGCCCACCTCGAGGTAGAGCCAGCGGATCGCCGCCACCAGCAACGGGCTCAAGGCCGCGCCGACCGCGATCCCGACCTCGAGCCGGGCGTAGAGGCCGAGCGGGCTCCGGGCGCGGTCGGCGCGCGGCCCAAGGAGCAGGCTGCCCAGGCCCAGGCCGCCCATGAATATCGCCAGGACCGCTGCCGAGGCCGCGGTCGAGGCGCCGAAGACCAGGCGGAGCAGTCGCAGCCAGGCGATCTGGTAGACCAGGGAGCAGAAGCCGCTCGCGACCAGCAGGAGAGCGACGCGGAGGAGGAACGGGCTCACGCCGGGAACCCTACTCCAAGGTGACCTCGAACGCCCGCGGCCAGAGCTTGCCGGTCACCAGGAAGGTCCCCCGCTCGGGCCACCAGGCGATGCCGTTGAGGACATCGATCCCCCGAGACTCTCCCCGCGGCAAGCGTTCCTCGAGCGCCGCCAGGTCGGCCACCGCGGTCACCTCGCCGGTGGCGGTGTCGATCCGCACCACCGACTCCGAGCCCCAGACGTTCGCCCACAGGGCGCCCTCGGCCCACTCGAGCTCGTTGATGCCCGGCAGCGGCCGCCCCTCCAGGGTCACCTCGACGCGCCCCAGCTCGGTGAACCCTCCGGGCTCGCGAAAGCTCAACCAGGCGCTGCCGTCGCTCATCACCAGCCGCTCGCCGTCCCAGGTGAGCCCCCAGCCCTCGCCCCGGTAGCGGAGCTCGCCGAGCGCCGTCAGGCTCTCCCGGTCCCAGACCAGGGCGATCTCCTCCTGCCAGGTGAGCTGGATCAGCCGGTCGGGCGTGCCGGGAACGAGCGCCAGCCCCTCGCCGAACAGATGGTCCGGAAGCTGGCGCCGGAGGAGCACCTCGCCGGTCTCCGGCGCCACCCGCCGGAGCTCGGAGCGGCCGTACTGCCCGGTGCTCTCGTAGAGGACCCCGTCGTGGATCAGCAAGCCCTGGGTAAAGGCCGACGGGTCGTGGGGGTACTCGGCCACCACGCGGAATCCGAGCCGCTCCGGGGTGTCCGCAGCCGCGGAAAACGCCGGCCGCACCTCGGCGCGCTGGACCGGCCGAGGGGGCGGGCCCGGGGCCGGGGGCTCCGCGGCGCAGGCGCCGCCGAGGGCGGCGAGCGCCGCCCCGAGGGTGGCGGAGAGGAGTCGTCGCGGCGCCCTGGCCATCGCCTTCGACACCCCTGCGACCTACCCGCGCGCCCCATCACGCCCCGCTGCGAGGCGCCAGAAGAAGCCACCGAGGAGCGCCAGAACGCCGAGGGCGAGCCAGGGCGCGAACGGCCCGGCCCAGTCGGGACCGATCCCGGCCGGCGCCTCGCCGGTGGTCAACGCCGCGATGGCGATCCCCACCCCGAGGATGCCTTCGCCGCCAACCAGCCCGGAGCCGAAGAGTATCCCGCGCTGTACGCGCCCTTCTCGGGCCTCGGTGCCCGGCGCGGTGCGCGCGACCCACCACCGGAGGAGGCCGCCCAGGAAGACCGGCACCATCGTCGACACCGGCAGGTAGACCCCTACGGCGAACGGCAGGCTCGGGACCCGGAGCATCTCCGCCACCAGGGCGAGACCGACCCCGATGCCGACCATCGCCCAGGGCAGCGACTGCTCGAGCACGCCGTCGATGACCAGCCGCATCAGGGTCGCCTGGGGGGCCGCGAGGTCCGGCGACCCGAGGGTGAAGGCCCGGTCGAGGGCGATGACGGTGAGACAGACGAAGGTCGCCGAGGTGAGCACGCCCAGCAGCTCGCCGATCTGCTGGTAGCGCGGCGTCGCTCCCAGGAGGTAGCCGGTCTTCAGGTCCTGCGAGGTGTCGCCGGCGATCGAAGCCGCGATCGCCACCACGCAGCCGACGGTCAGGGCCGCGACCTTCCCCAGATCGCCGGTCCAGCCGAGCATCAGGAAGACCGTCGCCGTCAGCATCAGCGAGGCGATGGTCATGCCGCTCGTCGGGTTCGAGGTCACCCCCACCAGACCGACGATCCGGGACGACACGGTGACGAAGAAAAAGGCGCAGACGACCACCAGCAGGGCGGCGACCAGCCGCACCGGGAAGCCGCCCAGCGGACCGAAGGTCTGGGGGGTGAGGGTGAGGACCAGGACCAGGAGGAGTAAGCCGCCGCCGATCCAGTGGAGCGGCAGGTCGCGCGAGGTCCGCGGCTCGGCGTCGGCGCCCGCGCTCGCCCCCAGCCGCTCCCGGAGCTGCCGCGCGCCGATCCGGAAGCTCTCCATCATCGTCGGGATCGACCGGATCAGGGTGACCAGACCGCCGGTGGCGACCGCGCCCGCCCCGATGTAACGGACGTAGCGGGTCCAGATCCGGCTCGGTTCCATCTGGGCGATCAGCAGCTCGGTCTCGGGGTAGAACGGCACCGCCCGGCTCTCCCCCCACCAGGCGATCGCCGGGATGATCACCAGCCAGGCGAGGAGCCCGCCACTGACCATCACCGAAGCGATCCGCGGCCCGAGGATGAACCCGACCCCGAAGAGGGCCGCAGAGATCTCGGTACCGAGCTCCGCCTTGCGCGGGAACGGCAGCCGCACGCTCACCTGGTCGCGCAGAACGTGGACCCAGGCGGTCAGGTACTTGAGCAGCGCGCCGGCGCCGAGGCCGAGGAACACCGCCCGCGCCCGCGCGCCGCCCAGCTCGCTCGCCTTCAGCACCTCGGCGCAGGCGGTGCCTTCCGGGTAGGGCAGCGTCTCGTGCTCGCGCTCGATCAGGAAGCGCCGGAGCGGCACCATGAACAGCACCCCCATGATGCCGCCGACCATGGCGAGCAGGGTCATCTCGAGCAGGGTCGGGTCGAGCCCCCAGAGGAAGAGCGCCGGCAGGGTGAAGATCACGCCGCTCGCCACCGAGCTCGAAGCCGAACCGACGGTCTGCGACATGTTGGC
>DATKCC010000138.1:0-3037 GCA_035513375.1 Thermoanaerobaculia bacterium
ACACCCGCAAGCCCCGACGGGTGAGCTCGTCGGCCAGCCCGAGCGTGAGCGGCAGCTCCGGCCCGACGACCGTCAGGTCGATCCGGAGGTCGGCGGCGAAGCTCGCCAGCCCCTGGACGTCGTCGGCGCCCTCGGCCACGAGGTCCGCGAGCTCGGCGATCCCCGGGTTCCCCGGGGCGCAGTAGAGCTCGCCGAGCTCCGGGCTCTGGGCGAGCTTCCAGCACAGGGCGTGCTCCCGGCCGCCGGAGCCGATGACTAAGACGCGCATGGTGGTTCGAGCCCTCCGTGGTTGGATGAGAGGTTTCGGCTCGGGCGTAACGGAGCCCCCCGCCCGCGGTGAAACGCATGCGTGGGTCGTGAGCTGCTGGGCTTACCCCCCGGTGCCTTCATCGGATCACCCCCCATCCCCTCGGTCCCCTTCCCACCCTCAAGGTGGGAAGGGGACGCCTCCGCCCGCGTTCTATGAGACATCCTCCCATCGTCTCACGTGCTCCTCGGTAGCCTTTGTGATCGCCGCTTCGACCGCCGTGATCGCGATGGCGTCGACGATGTCCTCGACCGAGCAGCCCCGGGAGAGGTCGTTGATCGGCCGGGCCAGCCCTTGGAGGAGCGGCCCCACGGCGCGGGCTCCGGCCAGCCGCTCGGTCAGCTTGTAGGCGATGTTGCCGCTGTCGAGGTCCGGGAAGACCAGGACGTTGGCCCGGCCAGCGACCGGGCTCCCCGGAGCCTTGCGCTCGGCGATCAGCGGCACCAGGGCGGCATCGGCCTGGAGCTCGCCGTCGAAGGCGAAGCCGACCCCGCGGCGGCGGAGCTCCGCCGCCGCCTGGCGCACCCGCTCGACCCGCGGATGCTCGGCGCTCCCGCGGGTCGAGAAGGAGAGCAGAGCCACCCGCGGCTCCTCGCCGAGGAGCACTCGGCAGCTCTCGGCCGCAGCCTCTGCGATGTCGGCGAGCTCCGCGACACTCGGATCCGGGATCACCCCGCAGTCGCTGTAGATCAGGCTCCGGCCGTCGGCCAGCACCATCAGGAAGCAGGACGAGACGGCCGCGAGCCCGGGCCGCGGGCCGATCACCCGGAGCGCCACCCGGAGGACCTCGGGGGTCGAGGCGACCGCGCCCATGACGGCGCCTCCGGAGCGCCCGGTCGCGACCCTCAGGGCAGCGTAGTAGAGGGGCTGGCGGGCGACCGAGGCCGCCTCCTCGGCACCCAGAGTCGCGCGGATGCGGCGCTCGGCGAGCCGCGCCGCGAAATGGCGCGCCAGCTCCGGGAGCCCCGGATCCGCTGCCGGGTCGAGCACTCTCACCCTCGGGAAGGCCCCCGGTTCGAGGAACGACCCGACCCCCGCCTCGGCCGCGGCGGCGCCGATCACGGCCGCTGTCCCCACCAGCGCCGGCCGGCCGATCCCCTCCCCCGCGGCTCGGCACGCGGCCGCGACCACTCGCGGGTCGGAGCCCTCGGCCAGGACGATCTCCACCGGGGCGCGCTTCGCGCTCTCGTGGAGCTGGGCCAGAGGATCGAGCATCGCGGGGTGACGGCGCCCAGAAAGTGGGGCTCGGTAACGGCTGCGAGCGGAGTCTAGCAGCCCGTGGTGGAAGTCCGCGCGGCCACACGGGCTTCCACCACGGGCCGCTAGCAGGTGGGCTCGACGTGCTAGCCTCCGCGGCGAAGCTCCCGATCGGTCTCACGGAGAGATTGCCATGAGCCTTCGTCTCCTCCTCGCCCTGTGCTTCGCGGCGCCGGCGGTTTCCCAGGAGCGCCAGGTCGAGCTTCCACCGGCAGCGGTGGCCGAGCCCGACCGAGCCGAAGCCCAAGCCTCGGACCCCGGCCCCGGCCTGGTCCTCGACTGGGGCTTCGAGGCCAAGGCGCACTTCCGCTCGAGCGACCTCAATCGCTTCCCGGTGCCGTTCTCGTTCGACGACCCGCGCCTGCCGCCGGTGGCGGGCCCGGTCTTTCTCGAGACCGTGAGCCCGGGCGAGCACCTGGAGGTCTCGGTCGTCACGCTCTTCCTCGACGCCTCCTGGGGCGAGGCGGTCGCGGCCCACGCCAAGATCGACCTGATCGACCTCTACGACAGGAACCCCACCTCCGGCGACCGCCAGGTGGACGTCGACGAGGCCTGGATCCGCTTCGGCCGGGAGGTGGCGCCGGCCGTCCTACCGGAGCGCTCCGGCGCCTACTTGAAGGTGGGCAAGATGCCGAAGCTCGAGCGCCAGGACGACCGCCACCTCGAGAGCTACGGCCTGGTCTCGACCGCGTTCAACCGCTTCGAGGACCTGGGGGTAGAGCTCGGCGTCGACCTCGGCCGCCACCTCTACCTGAAGGCGACCGCCACTCAGGGCAACCCGGTGTTCATCCGCGACCCCAACGCTCTCGCCGGGGACAACGGCACCGAGGAGCGGCTGCGGGGCGCCGAGCCCCCCTTCGGCTCCGGCGTGCCGATCCTCTACGACGCCGAGGTCGAGGACGTGGACGCCGACGGCGAGCTCGAGCTGGGGGGCGCCGTCGGCCTGCGCTTCGCCGACGCCTCCGGGAACCGGGCGGTCGACCTCCTCGTCTTCGGCTACCGCCGGGACCTGGCGGACACGGTCGAGCTCGAGGGCACCTTCTACGGCGGCGACCTGGACCTCCTCCGCGGCCCGTTCGACCTCTTCCCCTACCCCGGCCTCGACGGCCGCCGCAAGGAGGAGACCGGCGCCAACCTTTGGCTTTACCTCGGGGGCTTCTCCCTGTTCGGCCAGGTCGTCGACCAGGAGCTCGCGGGCCTGCCGCGGCGCGGCTGGGAGGCGGAGGCCGCCTGGGTCATCGAGCTGCCGCTGGTCTGGGCCGCCGGCGGTAGCCAGCTCTTCCCGTTCCTCCAGCCGGCAGTGCGCTACTCGGCCCTCGACAACCGCTTCGCCAACCCGGCCGTGACCCCGTTCCCGAGCGGCAACTGGGACTGGGAGAAGCTCGACGCCGGGATCCGGCTGGGGCTCGTCTCGGGCGTCGACCTGACGCTCGAGTACGCCGCCAACCGCTTCCAGACCGCCGCCGGTGAGCG
>DATKCC010000139.1:0-7176 GCA_035513375.1 Thermoanaerobaculia bacterium
TTCTTCCGGCCCGCGACCTCCTCGAGCGGCGTTGGTTGGATGTCGCCGTCGCGCAGGCCGACCAGGATGCCGTGCTCGCCCCGGGCCAGGCGGTCGACCGCGGCGGCCCCCAGGCGGGTGCCGAGGAGGCGGTCGAAGGCCCCGGGAGCGCCGCCACGCTGGACGTGCCCCAGGATGGTGACGCGGAACTCGAATCCGATCAGGTCGTCCCGGCGCTTGAAGAATTCGACCAGGCGGTTGGCGTTGAAGCGGGCGCCCTCGGCGACCACGATCAGGGCGTGCGGCTTGCCGCGCTGGTAGGCGGCGCGGATCTCGTCGACCAAGGCCTCGGGCCGGGTCTCGGCCTCGGGGATGACGATCGCCTCGGCGCCGCCGGCGATCCCCGCCATCAGCGCCAGGTAGCCGCAGTCCCGGCCCATGACCTCGACCAGGAACGCCCGGCCGTGGGAGGAGGCCGTGACCTTCAGCCGGTCGATCGCCTCCAGGGCCACGTTGAGCGCGGTGTCGACCCCTAGGGTGATGTCCACGCCGGGGAGGTCGTTGTCGATCGTGGAGGCCACCCCCACGACCGGGAGTCCCACCTTCCAGAGCTCGTGGGCGCCGGCCTGGGTGCCGTTGCCGCCGATCGCGACCAGCGCCTCGATCCCGAAGCGCTCCAGCTGCTCCAGGCCCTGCCGGCGACCCTCCGGCTTCCGGAACTCGGCGGCCCGAGCGCTCCCCAGGAAGGTCCCGCCCTGCTGGATCACGCCGCCCACGTCGCGGGCGCCGAGCCGGCTGAGGGCGCCGTTCATCAAACCGGCGTACCCCCGCTCGACGCCGTAGACGTCCCAGCCGTGGCCGATCCCGGTCCGAACCACGGCCCGGATGGCCGCGTTCATCCCCGGCGCGTCGCCGCCGCTGGTCAGGACCGCGATCCGCTTCATGCGCCCGACTCTATCGTCCCCGGGAGCTTGACCCGGCGAGGCGTCCCGGCGAGGATTGGCGCATGAAGGAGATCCGCAACGCCACCCCGGCGCCGATCCGGGTGCCGCTTCCCCGCGGCAAGACCCTCCACCTGCCTTCCCGCCAGACCGGCCGGGTCGCTCCGGCCGCCTTGGAGCACCCGCCGCTCAAGAAGCTCGTCGAGGACGGGCAGATCGAGGTCCTGGGCGACGGCACGCAGGAGGGGCACCGGCCGCTGAAGTCGGACAAGGGGCCCGTCGACCGCCGCGGCCACGGCCCCTCGGGCGTGGTCCACCCCTCGGGCGACCGCTGAGCCCGGGCCGACGGAGCCCGGAAGGCCGAACCTCCCTCGGGACCCCGGAGCGGCTTTGCCGAGAAGGGCGGCCCGGAGATCCCGGTGCAGTCGAAACCGCACGACCTCAGCCACCGCCTGCCCACCCTCCGCGCTCCGGGCGTCGAGCTGCGGTGGCTCACTCTGGCCGACGCCCCGGCTCTCTACGAGATCTTCTCCGAGCCCGAGGTCGCCCGCTTCCTGGGCGTCCCCCGACTCCGGAGCCGGGCCGCCGCCGACCGTCGCATCCTCGACACCCACGCCGCCTTCAACGACCGGACCCTGTTCGAGTGGGGCCTGGTCAGCACCGAGGGGGGAGCAGCGCCGGGCGCGGTCCTCGGGACCTGCACCCTGGCCGATATCTCCTGGCCGAACCGGCGGGCCCAGCTCGGCTTCGCCCTCGGGCGCGCCCACTGGGGCCGGGGCCTCATGTCGCGGGCGGTCCCCCTGCTCGTCGGCTACGCCTTCGAAAGCCTCGGGCTCCACCGTCTCGAGGCCGACGCCGACCCCCGGAACGCCGCATCGCTGCGGCTCATCGAGAGGCTCGGCTTCCGCCGCGAGGGCTATCTCCGGGAGCGCTACATCCAGGAGGGAGAGATCCAGGACGCCGTTTTCTACGGCCTGCTCGAGAGCGACTGGGAAGCTCTCGGCGCCTAGCCGGGCGTCGCCAGAGCTCGGACGCCGACTCGCGCGATCCCGCCTCGCTCGAGCGTCGCTCACTCGGCCCGCAACGTCGTCGCCGGGTCGACGCGCACCGCCCGCCAGGCCGGCACGGCGCAGGCGACCGCCGCCACGCCGGCGAGCAGGGTGATTACCCCGAGGTAGGTCGCCGGGTCGAAGCGGGACACCCCGAAGAGCATCGCGGCGACGCCCTCGCTCGCGGCCGCCGCTGCCGCCGCACCGATCACGACGCCCAGCCCAGTGAGCCGCGCCCCCTGGCCGACCACCAGCGCGAGCACCTCCCGGCGCGATGCTCCGAGCGCCGAGCGGACGCCGATCTCCCGCGTCCGCTCGACGACGCTCCCCGACAGCACGCCGTAGATCCCGGCGGCCGCGAGTGCCAGGGCCGCAAGCGCAAAGGCCTGGAAGAGAGCGAGCGCGAATCGCCGGTCGGCGGCGGAGGCGGAGACCAGGTCCGCCATCGTCGCCACGCGGACGATCGGCTGGTCTTCGTCCACCGCCCAGACCGCCTCGCGAACGGCCGGGGCGAGCGCCCCGGGGTCGCCGGGCCCACGCACCACCAGCGACATCGCCCGGTCCGCGAAGTGCCACTGCTCGGGCGTGATGTAGACCGCCGTCGCCTCGTCCACTGCCAGCGACTCCTGCTTGACGTCCCCGACCACGCCGACCACGGTGTACGGCAGGCCCTCCTGCGGCCCGACGTGCAGGCGCTGGCCGATCGGCTCGACTCCCGGGAGCCGCCGTCTGGCGAGCGACTCGCTGATCAGCGCGACCGGTGGCGCGCCGGCGCCGTCGAATCCGTCGAGCCGCCGGCCGCGCCGCAGCGGGATGCTCATGGCTTCGAAGTAGCCGGGGCTCACGGCGTAGCGGAAGGTGCCGCGGTCCTCGGCCGGATCGGTTCCGGGGCTCACGGCCGGAGGCGGATCGAAGTGGACGCCGTAGCGGTCGTCGTCGCCAGCGAGCGGCAGCTGGCTGGTGAGCGCAGCGGCCTCGACCCCCGGTGCCTCGTGGACGGCATCGAGCACGCGGGCGAAGAATCGGCGCGTCTCGCCGTCGTCGTCGAAGCGGTGGCCGGAGACTTGGACCTGCATCGTGAGCAGGCCAGCCGGATCGAACCCCGGAGCGACCCCGAGAAGGCGCTCGACGCTCCGCAGCAAGAGGCCCGCGCTCACGAGCACCACGACTGCGAACGCCACCTCAGCGACCACCAGGGCGCCGCGGGCGCGCCGATTCCCGCCGGCGGTGCGCCGCGCCTGGAGCTGGAGGTCCGGGTACTGGTCGCCGCGTGCCGCCCGGAGCGCCGGGATCGATCCCAAGGCGAGACCGATCAGCGTGGTGAGACCGAGGCCGAAGCCGAGGACGGAGGCGTCGACCCGGATCGCGTCGACCCGTGGCAGGCCCGGGGGGCTCAGGGCGACCAGCCATTGGGTGCCGAGGATCGCCAGGGCCATCCCCGCCGCGCCCCCCAGCGCCGCGAGGAGCAGGCTCTCGGTGAGAAGTTGCCGCACGAGACGGCCGCGCGGGGCGCCGAGCGCTGTGCGCAGCGCGAGCTCACCACGCCTGTGGACACCGCGGGCGAGCAGGAGGTTGGTCACGTTCACGCAGGCGATCGCCAGCACCAGGACCACTGCTCCGAGGATCGCCACCAGGGCCGGCCTGACGCCGCGGGTGACGTCTTCCTGGAGCGGGACGACCCGGAATCGGACCTCCGAGCCGTAGGTTTCCGGGTGTTGCTCGTCGAGCACGGCCTGCCCGAGGCCGTCGAGCTCGTCGGCCGCACGCTCGGCTCCGGCGCCGGGATTCAGCTTGCCGATCGTGCCCAGGTGATGACCCCAGGCACGCCCTTGGGACAGGTCGTATTGGAGCGGCGCCCAGAGCTCGGCGGCCGGGGCGGGCAGGTTCTCGAAGCCGCGCGGCATCACGCCGAGGACGACGACTGGGGTCTCGTCGAGGGTGATCGCTCTCCCGAGGATCGCCGGATCGGCGCCGAAGCGCCGCCGCCAGAGCCGGTCGCTCAGGACGACCACGTCCGGGCCGCCGCGCCGATCCTCCGCCGGCTCGAAGCTCCGCCCCAGGGCGGGCGGCACTCCGAGCACGTCGAAGTACCGCGCGCTCACCTGCTGAGCTTCGACGCGCTCGGGCCGGTCCGAGCCGGTGATCGTCGGCCGCCAGGGCTTGAACACGGCGATCGTCTCGAACGACAGCGCCCGCTCGGCCAGCTCCCGGTACATGCCGAACGTGCCGTCGATGGGCGAACCGTCGGCGGCGACCTCGCGGATCATCGCGATCCGGTCTGGGTCGGGGTAGGGCAGCGGCTCGAGCAGGATCGGCTCGATGGCGCTGAAGATCGCCGTCGTGGCCCCGATCCCGATCGCCAGCGTCAACACCGTCACCGCCGTCGAGCCCGGCGCCGCCCGCAGCCGGCGCGCGGCGTAGCGCAGGTCCGCGGCGAGCGCCTCGACCCTGTTCTCCCAGCCGTATCCGCGCACCTCTTCGCGGACGCTGAGCGGGTTGCCGAGCTCCCGCCGCGCGGCGCGGCGCGCCTCGTCGGGGGAGAGCCCCCGCGCGGCGTGGGCCGCGACCGTCTCCTCCAGGTAGTGCGCCACCTCGTCGGCGATCTCCCGGTCGGCCTCCGGGCGATGGACCAGGGTGTGGAGCCCGCGCGCGAGTTGGCGCCAGAACGGCATCGCGTCAGCCCTCCGCCTCGAGCAGGCGCTGGATTGCGGATGCGCGGCGGCGCCAGGCGGCGGCCTCGACCTCCACCTGCTTCCGGCCCACCCGGGTCAAGGTGTAGACCTTGGCGCGCCGGGAGCTCTCCGTGACCCGCCACTCGGCCTCGAGCCAGCCGTTGCGCTCGAGCCGCTGGAGCGCGGTCAGCAGCGAGCCCGGATTGACCTTGAAGACGCCGCGCGAGATCTGCTCGATGCGCCGGGCGATGCCATAGCCGTGCATCGGCTCGAGGCTGAGCGTCTTGAGGATCAGCATGTCCAGCGTTCCCTGGATGACATCGGTCTTCGGCTCGTCCATTCGCGGCTCCCGACGAAGAGGTCGCCGCCGAAGATAGCCGACCTATATCTTGGTTGTCAAGATGTGATCGTCAATAGGAGTGGTCCGAGGATCGCGCCCCTCCCCCGACGGCTCCGGACTCGCGAGCCGCGGGTCAGGGAGGGGTATCCCGGAGGCCCAGGAGCTCGCGGACCTTCGGCTCGAGACCGGTGAGGCCAGCGTCGAGGCCGAGCGCCAGCGCCGCCTCCGGCGGGAGACCGTCCACCCAGGCGGCCGCGAGGGCCAGGAGGGCCCCCACCCGGTTGCCGCTCCCGCAGTGGATGGCGAGCGGGTAGGCCTCCTCGTCGGCCAGCACCGCGGCGATGGCCCGGGCGTTCTCCCTGCTCAGCCCTTCCGCGCCGGAGACCGGGATCGAGATGTACGCGACGCCCAGGGACTCGAGGGCCGTCGCTTCCTCCTCCCGCGGGTAGGGCTCCGCCGCCGAGCGCAGGTCGACGACGGTGCGGTATCCGGCCTCGGCCAGGGCAGCGAGCTGCCCGGCGTCCGGCTGGCCGCCGGTGATCACCCCGGGGAGCGGCGCCCGGCCCTCCGGCAGCAGTGCCGCCGCCTCGGTCGCCGCCGCGGAGGGCTGCGCGGCCTCGGCCGGCGGGTCAGCGGCACGCACCGGATCGGCGGCGGCCGGACCCGGAACGACGAACGCCGCCAGGAGCGTCAGCGGCGCGAAATGATGACCCCGTCGGTGCATCGAGGCGGATGGTAGTACAGGGTTCCGCTGCGCCGCGACCTCAGCCCCAGAATCACTCGGGCCGGAGGGACGGGAAGGCGGAGTAAGCTTGGGTATGGCCGGCGAGGGCGCTGCTCCGATCTCGATCCCCCGACTGGCGGCGGTCGTCGGGACCGCGGACCTCACCCGGTCCTGGAGCGCCGGCGCCCGCACCCGGCACGCGGAGGCGGGCTGAGGCCGGGCCGCGACGTCGCCCTGGTCACCTGCCGGGTGCTGCCGGAGCCGGACCCGGACCAGGAGCCGCTGCTCGCGGCCCTCCGCGAGGCGGGCCTCCGGGCCGAGCTCTTGGCCTGGGACGATCCGGCGGCACGGCGGCCGGGGGCGTTCGATCTCTGCGTGCTCCGCTCCTCGTGGAACTACTTCCGCGCGCCCGAAGCCTTCCTCGCCTGGTGTACGGGGACGGCGGCGACCTCGCGGCTCGCCAATCCCCTCCCCTTCGTCCGCTGGAACCTCCACAAGCGCTACCTGCTGGAGCTCGAGGCGGCCGGGGTGCCGGTCGTGCCAACCGTCCGCCTGCCGCGCGGCCGCACCGCCGATCTGCCGGCCCTCCTCGCCGGGCGCGGCTGGCGGGACGTGGTGATCAAGCCGGCGGTCTCGGCCGCCTCCTTCCTGACCCGCCGCTTTCGCCCCGGGGAGACCGCGGCGGGGCAGGCGTTCCTCGCTGAGCTCCTCGCCGAGCGCGACGCTCTCGTCCAGCCCTACCTCCCGTCGGCTGAGGAGCCTGGTGAGCTGGCGCTGGTCTGGATCGACGGCGAGCTCAGCCACGCGGTCCGGAAGCGCGCGCGGCTCGCCGGGGAGGACGAGCGGGTCTCGGAGGCGGTGCCGATCGCGCCGGCCGAGCGCGAGGTCGCGGAGCGGACGATGGCGGTAGGCCGCGCCAGGGTCGGGCTGCCGCTCCTCTACGGCCGGGTCGACCTGCTGCCGGACGAGGCCGGCGCGCTCCGGGTCTCGGAGCTCGAGCTGATCGAGCCCTCGCTCTTCCTAGTCCAGTCGCCCCCGGCCCTCGAGCGGCTGGTCCGGGCGATCGTGCGCGAGGTGAGGTAGCGCCTTCTCCCGATCGGTGCGGCAAGCCGCACCCTACATCCGAAGCTCGGCGCTCGAGGAGGGGCAACCCCGGGCTGCCCAGGCCTACGGCGCCTCGGTGTTGATCTCGCGTCACGGGTCTTCGGCTCCAGGGGGCCCTCCCAGGGAGGAGCCGGCCGCACGTCCCATGCCACGCGGGGCCGCGGCGGCCCGTGCCAGAATGCGCCCGACCCGAGCGGAGACGGACCCGATGAGCGAACCCGACGCTACCCCCCGCCCGGCCGCCGGCGGGGTCCCGGCCGGCCCCCGAACCGGAGCGGCGGCTGGCGCGCGCATCCGCCGGCTCTGGGACCGCCTCTCGGGCCGGCCCGGCGGCAAGCGGCTCTTCTCCTGGCTGATCGGCCGCATG
>DATKCC010000140.1:0-11028 GCA_035513375.1 Thermoanaerobaculia bacterium
CGACGGCCGCGAGCGCCGCCGTGGCCACCGGCTGGAGGGTGGTGTAGGCCGCGGTGAGCGACGGCGACGAGCGCCGCACGGCCCAGGTGTTGAGGGAATAGGAGAGCAGGGTGGGGAAGACCACGATGTAGGCGACCCCCCACCAGGCCGGCGCCGGGACCGCCGCGAAGTCGACCGCAGCGAGCCGCCGCCAGGACACCGCCAGCACACCTGCCGCGCCGAAGAGGAAGGCGCCGGCGATCACCGTCCGCCAGGGCAGGCGCCGGAGCACCGGGCGCTGGACCACCAGGAAGGCGGCGAAGCACAGGCAGTTCGCGAGGATCAGGCCGTTACCGAGCAGGGTGCCGTCGGCCAGGGAGAAGTGGAGCGGGTTGACCATCACCGCTGCGCCGGCGGCGGCCAGGAGGATGCCGAGGGTGCGGTAGACGCCGACCCGTTCGATGCCGAAGAGGGCGCCCACCGCCACCGCGAAGACCGGGATCGAGGGCATCAGGATAGCCGCGTTGGTCGCCGTCGTGTACTCCAGCCCGTGAATGAACAGGAGCTGGTTGGCGAAGACGCCGAGGAAGCCGAGCAGGGCGAGCCAGCCGAGGTCGGCGAGCCGCGGCAACGCCCGGTCGACCCGCCAGGCGTAGGCGGCAAGGACCGGCGCGGCGAGGCCGGTCCTGATGGCGATCAGCGCCAACGGGTCCAGGTGATCGAGCACGCTCTTGGCGACGACGTGGAAGCCGCCGAAGGCGAGCTGGACGGCGAGGAGAGCGGCGTGAACCTGCCAGCCGACACCGGCGGCCTGGGCGGGGGGGTGCGCCGGCTCGGCCATCGCCGCCGAGCATAAGCCAGCTCCGGCCTGCCCTCGGAGCAGGGCCCCTCGGGCGCGGCGGACCGCTTCGGCTACGACCGGGCGCGCTTTTGCGCCGCCGCCCGCGGGCGCGGTAGAATGCCGCCGTCCCCCGGGGCTAGCGGGCCCCACTTCTCCGGGAACAATCCGATGGCAAGAGCAGCCCAAGAGGTCAGCGTACGGCCAGCGAGTGAGCTGGACATCGGCGACATCGTCGGCATCGACGAGCGGATCGGCGGCGCCTATCGGCCGGAAGTCTGGGAGCGGCGGCTCGGTTACTACATCCGCAGGGACCCCGACGCCTCGGTGGTTGCCGCCGCCGATGGCCGCGTGGTCGGCTTCATGCTCGGCGAGATCCGGAGCGGCGAGTTCGGGCTCGAGCACCCGACCGGCTGGATCGAGGTCCTGGGAGTCGACCCCGACTTCCGCGGCCGCGCCGTCGGCCGCCGGATGGCCGAGGCGATGATCGGGCACTTCAAGGCGCAGGGCGCGGTCGAGGTCAGGACCCTGGTCGACGAGGAGGTTCTGGAGGGCGTGGCCGGGTTCTTCCGCTCGCTCGGCTTCGAGCCCGCGCCGCAGAAGCCTTTCGTCCTCGAGCTCTGAGGCTCGGGGCAGGCCCCCGGTAGCCCAGCGGGAAAGATCGACGACACGAGGAAGCAGCCGACATGAACATGCGCGCAGTCAGCATGCCCAAGAGCTACCACGCGGCGGTCCTCCGCTGGAAGGACACCTTCCTGCCGGACTGGGACTTCCTGATGGACAACTGGGAGAAGCACTTCCCCAACGACCGCCCGATGGAGCTCTGCGCCTACCGGGAGCAGGGCATGTGCGACGAGATCGAGGTCGGCGCCGAGAAGGGCCGACCGAAGTACACCCGCGCCTCCGAGATGCACCCGGAGCAGGCCCAGCACGTCTTCGCGGCGATCAAGGCCCAGGCCTCGACCGAGTTCGGCTCGATCCAGCAGCACCGCCTCACCCTCGCCCGGGCGCAGGAGGAGGAGGAGCAGTTCTGGGTGCTCCGGATGATGGCCGAGGAGCTCCGCCACGGCTATCAGATGCTCCACCTGTTGATCGAGGACGACTGGTCGAGCGTGGCCGCGGAGTCGAGCGCCGACCTGATCGACGAGATCCTGTCGATGACCACCGGTTCCCACCTCCTCGGCGCCTTCAACATCGATTTCGACTCGTTCGTCGACAATGTCGTCTTCTGCTGCCTGATCGACCGGGTGGGGAAGTACCAGCTCTCGATGCAGCGGGTGAGCGCCTACAAGCCGATGGCCGAGTCGATGCCCCAGATGCTTCGCGAGGAGGCGTTCCATCTCGCCACCGGGGTCGTCCCCATGCGCCGCTGGGCGCAGCTGGCGGCCGAGGGCGAGGTCTACGTCACCATGGATATGTTGCAGAAGACGATCAACAAGTGGCTGCCGCGCGGGCTCGAGATGTTCGGCGACGAGCGCGGCGGCGGCACCAACGTGCGCTACGGCCTGAAGCCGATGAAGAACGCCGAGGCCCAGGACCAGTACTACGAGGAGGTGCGTAAGGTCGTGCGCGACCTGAACACCCGCTACCTGAGGGCGCGGCTTCCCGATCTCGACCTGCCGGCCGCCAACGACGCCCTCGGCCGCCTGGAGCAGGGCGATGTGGTCCAGGGGGTCAAGCCGGAGGACCTCCTCTACCTGCCGCACAAGGACTACTTTCGCCGGCGCGGGGTGCCTGCCTTCCAGCGGGTGGGCGTGCGGGGCGAGGCTTTCGAGAGCGAGGGCGACTACCTCGACCACCTGCGGCGAACCCTGCCCGAGTCCTACCTGGCGGCGAGCGACTTCAAGCAGTTCGTCGGCCACCTGCGCCGGGTGGAGTCCGGGGAGACGACCGCCGAGGAGGCCTCGCGCGAGCTGCCGGTACTGCGCCGGATCGCCGGCTCCTGCCCCTGCTCGAAATCGGTACGCTGGGTGGTCGACCGGCCCGAGGGCGGCAACGGCGGCCCGAGCGTTACCCTCTAGGACGCCTCTCGAACCGATGCCGATCGCCAGCAGAGCCGCGCGAGGTCCGGGTGGAGTCGTCCCCTTCGCCACTTGAGGGCGGCAAGGGGATCGAGGGGTCGCGCGGGAGATCCGATGGCGCTGCTGAACCGGTTGCTGGTGGGCGGCCTCCCCCTCGTTCCCAAAGCGGTCGTCTACCGCTTCGCCCGGCGGTACGTGGCGGGGGAGACTCTGGAGCAGGCGGTGGAGAAGGTCCGCGAGCTCAACGGCCGGGGCGCCATGGCCACCCTCGACGTGCTCGGCGAAGAGGTGAAGGACCGCGCACGCGCGGTGGCCTTCACCGCGGAGTGCGTCCAGGTCCTCGAAGCGATCGCCCGGGAGGGGATCGCCTCGAACCTCTCGATCAAACCGACCATGTTCGGGCTCGAGATCGACGAGGCCTTCTGCCACGAGAACGTCGAGCGGATCGTGGCCGCGGCCAAGGCGCAGGGCAACTTCGTCCGGATCGACATGGAGGACGCGACGACGACCGACGCCGCGCTGCGCATCTACCGCGATCTCCACGCGCGCTACGGCAACGTCGGGTGCGTGCTCCAGGCTTACATGCGCCGCACCCTGGGCGACATCGACGCGCTGCCGGAAGCGGGCGCCAACGTCCGCCTGTGCAAAGGGATCTACATCGAGCCCCGGCGCATCGCCTGGAAGGGCTACGAGACGGTGCGCCAGAACTTCGTCGGGGCGCTCGACAAGCTGCTGCGGAAAGGGGTCTACGTCGGCATCGCCACCCACGACGAGTACCTGGTGTGCGCCGCCGACCTGCTGATCGACGGCTACGGCCTGGCGAGCGACCGCTACGAGTTCCAGATGCTCCTCGGGGTCGACGAGGAGCTCCGCGACCTGTTGATCGAGCGCGGCCACCGGATGCGGATCTACACCCCTTACGGCCGCGAGTGGCACGCCTACTCGATGCGCCGGCTGCGGGAGAACCCCGAGATCGCGGGCCACGTCCTCCGGGCCGCGCTGGGGCGCTAGTAGAGTGGGCCTTGGCCCACCATCGGGCTCTGCAACCGACGATGGCTAAAGCGCGCCACGCCCTCCGGGTGACCCTCCTCCAGATCCGCTCCCACCGGGAGGCGGAGGAGCAGGAGTACCTCTGCTTCCTCGAGCGCTGCCGCCTGCGAGCGGAGCAGCTCACGGCGATCAACCTGGTCGACCGGCCCGGCGTTCGCTGGGCCGACGTCGAGAGCGCCGACGCCCTGATCATCGGCGGCGCCGGCGGCCACTCGGCGACCGAGGAGCACGCCTTCACCGCCCGTCTAGGCGAGCTCGTGGCCCGCTGGATCGCCGACGACCGGCCGCTCTTCGGCTCGTGCTGGGGCCACCAGTTCATGGCCGCCGAGCTCGGCGGCTCCGTGGTCACCGACACCGCCCAGGAGGAGATCGGGAGCTTTCCGATCGAGCTCACGGCGCAAGGCCGCCGCGACCCTCTGTTCGCGACCTTCCCCGAGCGCTTCACGGTCCAGCTCGGCCATCACGACCGCATCGAGGAGCTCCCCCCGGGATTCGTCGTCCTCGCCCGCTCCGAGCGCTGCGCCCACCAGGCGATCCGCCTCGACGGCAAGCCGGTCTACGGCTCCCAGTTCCACAGCGAGATGACGACCGAGCACATGCGCGCCCGGCTGCTGATGTACCGCGACGAGTACCTGCCGCCCGGCGCCGACCCGGCCGAGATCGAGCGCCTCCTCGAGCCCTCGCCCGAGGTGGAAGGCCTGCTCGACCGCTTCCTGACCTTGTACTCGTGAGCCTCCCCGACCCCCCCGTCGTCGTCGTCCTCGGCCCGACCGCGACCGGCAAGTCGGCCCTCGGGCTCTTCCTCGCCGAGCGGCTGGGGGGGGAGATCGTCAACGCCGACGCGCTCCAGGTCTACCGGGGCCTCGACATCGGGACCGCCAAGCCGACGGCCGAGGAGCGGGCCAGGGTGCCCCATCACCTGGTCGACGTGATCGAGCCCTCCGAGCGCTTCTCGGCGGGTGAGTTCGCGCGCCGGGCGCGGGCGGCGATCACCGGGATCCGCGCCCGCGGGCGCCGTCCGGTCGTGGTCGGGGGGAGCGGCCTCTATCTGCGAGCGCTGCTCGAGGGGATCAGCCCCATTCCGCCGGGCGACCACGAGGTCCGCCGGCGCCTCCTCGGGCGGCTCGAGGGCGAGGGCCTCGCGACCCTCCACGAGGAGCTGCGCCGCCGCGACCCGGCGACCGCCGCCCGCCTGCTTCCGGGCGACGGCCAGCGCATCCTCCGCGCCCTGGAGGTTGTCGAGTCGAGCGGCACGCCGCTCTCCGAGTGGATCGCCCGCAGACCCTACGGTCGGGAGCGCCTGCGCGCGGTCCGGCTCGGATTGACGCTCCCGCGAGCGCTCCTGTACGATGCGATCGAACGTCGGGTGGCCCGCATGGTCGAGCGCGGGTGGGTGGAAGAGGTCCGACGCCTGCTGTCCCGGGGCCTCTCACCGGCAGCCCCTGCCTTTCAAGCCATCGGCTATCGCCAGCTCGCCCGCCATGCCGTTGGCGACTGGAGTCTCGAGCGGGCTCAGGAAGAGACGGTCGGGGCCACGCGCCGCTTCGCCAAACGGCAGCAGACCTGGTTTCGAAAGGAGCCGGACATTCTCTGGCTTGACGCCCGCGAGGTCGAACGGGAGCCGGCGACTGTGATCGAACTGTGCTGAATCTCAAATCCGCCGGGGGGACCGATGGGCAAACACAACATCAACATCCAGGACGGCTTCCTGTTCCAGAACTTGAAGGAAGCCCAAGTGATGCACGTCGAGCTGGTCACGGGGCGCACCCTCGTCGGCCGGCTGAAGCGCTTCGACCGCTTCGCGGTGGTGATCGAGTCCGGAGGTAACGAGCTCCTCGTCTACAAGCATGCCATCTCGACGATCGCCACCGCCGGACCCCCCCCGCCGCCGCCGCAAGCATAGGCTCGACCGGCTGCGGGCGGCGCTCTTGCCGGTGCTGGTCGCGAGCGTCGCGATGGCTCTGGCCGGCTGCCCTTCCGGAGGGCGGCGGCCAGTTCCGGAGGTGAAGCCGGAGGAGGCCGCCTTCGCCGGCGTGCCGGCGGCCGAGCGCCCCTTCGTCGTCCTCCCTCTCCACGGCTACCCTCTGGTGGCGGCTCGGGACCCTGCGGTGCGGGTGCGGGAGGCGTGGGCCGATCTCGTTCGGACCGGCGACGCCGGCGCCGGCCGGGAGGCCGCCGAGGAGCTCCTGGCGAGCGATCCCGGCTTCCATCCGGCCCGGGTGCTCGCCGCCCAGGCTGACTTCCTGGCGGGGGACGACGCTGCCGCTCTCGAGCGGCTCGGTCCGGTCCTCGAGGAGCTCCCGGCCTACACCGCCGCGCAGCTCCTCCGCGGTCGGGCGGCGGAGCGCTCGGGGAGAATCCCCGAAGCCTTCGGCGCCTATCAGGCTGCCGCGGAGGTCTCTCCGCCGGCGGCGCAACGGGCCGCGGCGCTTCGGGGACGGGCGATCGAGATCGTCGGCAACCGCCTGACGGACGCTCTCGCGCGCGGCCGGATCGAGGACGCCGCCGCCGCCCTCGCGCGCCTCGAGCGCTGGGCCCCCGAGGACGGGGCCACGCTGGAGGGCGCGCGTGCCCTGGCCGCAGCCCGGGGCGACCTGCGGGCCGAGCTCACCGCTGTCGGCCGGCTCCTCGCGCGCGCTCCGGACCGCCGGGACCTCCTGATCCGTCGGGCAGAGCTCGAGCTCGAAGTGGGCGACGCTTCCGAAGGTCTCCAGATCCTCCAGCGCCTGGCCGCGGAGCAGCCCGGCGACCGCGTGCTGCAGGAGAAGCTCGAGCAGGCGAAGTTCCGCTGGCGCGTGGGCCTGCTTCCCGCCAACGTCCAGGAGCTGTCCCGTAGAGGCGAGCTCACCCGGGGGGACTTCGCGGCGCTCGTCTACCGCCTGGTGCCTCACGTGCGGACCGCCCGCTCGCCCGCGGGGCGGATCGCCGGGGACATCCTGGAGCACCCGTGGCGGGAGGAGATCGCCCGGGTCGTGAACCTCGGGTTGATGGACGTGGATCCGACCCTCCACAGCTTCTCGCCGGAGCGGAGCGTGCGGCGCTCGACCGCGCTCCTGACGCTGCTGCGGGCGGTCGAAACGCTGGGTCCGCCGGCGGCATGCCTCGCTTCGCCGCTGGGCCGGAGCCCCGCGCAGGAGAGCGTCTGCTCCGCCGCGGCCCGCTGCGGCCTGGTCTCCGAACCGGCGGACTGCCTGCCGGGTGCTACGCTTTCCGGGGCCGAGGCCCTCGAGCTCGTGCGGCGGGCGCTGCGGCTCTTCTCGGCCTCCTAGCGGGGACTCGGGTGACGATTCCCAACCTGCTCTCGCTCTTCCGGATGGGGCTCGTGCCCCTGTTCATCATCGCCCTGGTCGGCGAGCAGCCGGTCCGCGCCCTGGTGATCTTCCTCGTCGCCGGCGTGACCGACGGCCTGGACGGCTTCATCGCCCGCTTCTACGGCCAGCAGTCCCACCTCGGGAGCTACCTCGACCCGATCGCCGACAAGCTCTTGCTCACCTCGGCCTACGTCATGCTCGCGATCCCGCCCCAGGCCGGCGGCCTGGCGATCCCGGTCTGGGTGTCCATCCTGGTCATCGCCCGGGATGTGCTGATCGTGATCGTGGCGCTCATCCTCTATGTCGCCTTGGACATCGCCCACTTCCCGCCGGCGATGATCGGCAAGGTGACGACCGTCGTCCAGGTGGTGACCGTGGTGCTGGTGATGCTCGCCCGGGTCGCCGTGGCCTTCGAAGCCCCGGCCGTCGCCGCGATCTACCTGACCGTGGCCTTCACCCTGGCCTCGGGGTTCTTCTACATCCTCCGGGCGAGCCGGATGCCCGAGGTGGCGAAGGACGCGTAGCGTGCGGCCCTGCCGCACCGGGGCCGCACCCTACAACCGGTGGCCGGAGGTCGTCCCGAGCGCCACATCTTGGGGTCGGTCGCCGATTCCGCCCCCATCCCGCCGCTCCTTCCGGTACACTCGGCGCAGCGCTTCCACCGAAGTCCATCGGCTCACTGGAAGGTCATGTCCGACTTCGTCCACCTGCACCTCCACAGCCAGTTCAGCCTCCTCGACGGCGCCAACCGCCTCGACGACGTGATCGCCGCCGCCGCCGAGGCGGGGATGCCGGCCCTGGCGCTGACCGACCACGGCAACCTGTTCGGGGCGATCGAGTTCTACCAGAAAGCCCGCGCCGCCGGGGTCAAGCCGATCCTCGGAGTCGAGGCCTACATCACCCCGGGCCTGATGTCCGACCGGCAGCTCGACCCCGCGGGCGACAACAACCACCTGGTGCTCCTCGCCGAGAACGCGACCGGCTACCGCAACCTCCTCAAGCTCACGTCCCGGGCCTACCTCGACGGCTTCTACTACAAGCCGCGGATCGACCATGACCTCCTGCGCCGCCACAGCGATGGCCTGATCGGCCTCTCGGCGTGCTTGAAGGGTGAGGTGAACCAGCGGATCCTCGCCAACCGGACGAAGGACGCCGAGCACAAGGTCAAGGAGTACCTGGACATTTTCGGCCCGGGGAACTTCTTCCTCGAGCTCCAGGACCACGGCATCGCCGAGCAGCGTCAGGCCAACGACGTCCTCCGGGGGATCGCCGGGCGCCTGGGCGTGCCGCTGGTCGTGACCAACGACTGCCACTACCTCAAGGAGGAGGACGCCGAGGCCCACGACGTGCTCCTGTGCATCGGCACGCAGCGCCTGCTCGACGACCCGGACCGCCTGCGCTACGCCTCGAATCACTTCTATCTGAAGTCGGCCGACGAGATGTTCGCCCTTTTCCCCGGTGACGCTCAGGCGCTCGAGAACACGGTCGCGATCGCCGAACGCTGCGACGTCGAGATCGACACCGGCAGCTTCCACCTGCCGGAGTTCCCGGTGCCGGCGGGGGAGACCCCGGTCTCGTACTTCGAGCAGGTCACCCGCGAGGGCTTCGAGGAGCGCCTGACGGCCCTGAAGCGCCTGGGCTCGAGGAGCCTCGAGCGCCACGGCGAGGAGTCCTACCGGCGGCGCCTCCAGAGCGAGATCGAGGTCATCGAGCAGATGGAGTTCCCGGGCTACTTCCTGGTCGTCTGGGACTTCATCCGCTATGCCCGGAAGCAGGGCATCCCGGTCGGCCCGGGGCGGGGGTCGGCGGCCGGGTCGCTCGTCTCCTACAGCCTGCGCATCACCGACATCGATCCGCTCGAGTACGACCTGCTGTTCGAGCGCTTCCTGAACCCCGACCGGATCACGATGCCGGACATCGACATCGACTTCTGCATGCGCCGCCGGGGCGAGGTGATCTCATACGTCGCCGAGAAGTACGGCCGGGACCACGTGGCCCAGATCATCACCTTCGGTACCCTCGCCGCCAAGGCGGTGATCCGCGACGTGGGGCGGGTGCTGGGCGTGCCCTACGCCAAGGTCGACCGGATCGCCAAGCTGGTGCCGGACATGACCCGCTCGCTCGCCCAGGCGGTCAAGGACGTGCCCAAGCTCCAGGAGGAAGCGGACCGGGACCCGGAGGTGGAGAAGATCGTCCGCATCGGGACCCGGCTCGAAGGGCTCACCCGCCACGCCTCGGTCCATGCCGCCGGCGTCGTCATCACGCCCCAGCCGCTGGAAGAGCTGGTCCCCCTCTACAAGGTCAAGAAGGGGGACGAGGAAACGGTCACCACGCAGTGGGACAAGGACGTGGTCGAGGGGCTCGGCCTGCTCAAGATGGACTTCCTGGGCCTGCGCACCCTGACGGTGATCGACGACACCCTGACCATGCTTCGCCAGCAGCGGAGGGAGATCGACCTCGACCGGGTGCCGCTCGACGACCCGGAGGTCTTCCGGCTGTTCTGCGAGGGGCGGACCAACGGCATCTTCCAGTTCGAGTCGCGGGGGATGAAGGACGTGCTGCGGCGCGCTCAGCCGTCGAGGTTCGAGGACCTGGCGGCGTTCAACGCCCTCTACCGCCCGGGGCCCCTGGTCTCCGGGATGGTCGAGGAGTACATCCGCCGGAAGCGTGGCGAGACTGAGGTCGCCTACTCGCTGCCCCAAACCCGGGCGATTCTCGAGGAGACCTACGGCGTCACCGTCTACCAGGACCAGGTGATGCAGCTTGCCGTCGCGGTGGCCGGCTTCACGATGGCCGAGGCGGACGTGCTGCGGAAGGCGATGGGCAAGAAGAACAAGGAGGTCATGGAGGAGCAGAAGGAGCGCTTCCTCGACGGCGCCGAGTCCCGGGGGGTCGACCGGCGCAAGGCCCAGGAGCTCTGGGACCACATCGAGCCCTTCGCCGGCTACGGCTTCAACAAGAGCCACAGCGTGGCCTACGCCATGCTGGCCTACAAGACGGCCTATCTCAAGGCCCACTACCCCGTGGCCTTCATGGCGGCGATGCTCAACTCGGAGCTGTCTTCCTCGGACGCCGTCGCCAAGTACCTCCGCGAATGCCGGGCGATGGCGATCGAGGTCCTTGCGCCGGACGTCAACGAGAGCGGCTGGACCTTCACCGTCGTGGGCGCGGCGATCCGCTTCGGCCTCGGGGCGGTCAAAGGCGTGGGCGAGGGGGCGGTCGAAGGGATCCTCGAGGCCCGCCGCGCGGCGGTGCGCTTCGAGAGCCTCGCCCACTTCGCCGCCGCCGTCGACCTACGGCAGCTCAACCACAAGGTCTTCGAGAGCCTGATCAAGGCCGGCTGCTTCGATAGCCTGGGGGTCCACCGGGCGGCCCTCTGGCAGGGGCTCGACCCGATCCTCGGCTGGGCGCTCCAGCGCCGGCGGGACCAGGAGTCGGGCCAGGCGGCCCTATTCGGCGGCGCCCAGGCGGTGGCGCTCGAGCCGGCGCCGGACCCGGTGATCCCGGAGTGGCCCGACCGCGAGCGGCTGTCGAATGAGAAAGAGGCGCTCGGGCTCTATCTGACCGGCAACCCGCTCTCCGAGCACGCGGCGGCGCTCGAACGGCTTACCAGCCACACGGTGGAGGAGGCCGTGACCGAGGCGCCGGAGGGGACGGTGACCCTCGGCGGCCTGATCGCCCGCCTCAGCCAGACCAAGATCAAGAGCGGGGTCAACACCGGGCGGCTGATGGCCCGCTTCGTCCTCGAGGACCTCTCGGGCCGGATCCCGGTGACCCTGTTCGCCAGCCAGACCGAGCAGTTCGGCCACCTCCTGGAGGAGGAGGCGGT
>DATKCC010000141.1:0-2824 GCA_035513375.1 Thermoanaerobaculia bacterium
GACCACGTCCCGCATCCTGAGCGCGCTGTAGACGTCGAAGCCGTCGGAGAGCACCACCACGACGCGCCGGCCCTGGCGGCCGTCGAGGATCTTGAAGGCGGCGTAGAGGTGGTCGGTCAGGGCGGTGCCGCCGCCCGCCTCCACGCCCTCGAGAGAGGCGCGGAGGAGGGCGGGGTCGTCGGTGAACGGCGTCGCCCGGAGCAGCCGGTCGGCGAACAGGATCGCCATCGCCTCGTCGAGCTCCCTCATCCCGGCGGTGAAGGCCTGGGCTCCACGCAACGCGGCCTCGAGCCGTTCGCCCTGCATGCTCTCCGACGAGTCCACCAGGAGTACGGCGGTCAGGGGCGCGTCACCGCCCTCGAAGGTCACGAGCTCCTGGTTCTTCCGGTCGTCGACCACCTGGAACTCCTCGCGGGCCAGCCGGGTGATCCGCTGCCCGCCCCGCGTCACGGTGACGTAGAGCTGCTGTAGCGGGAGCTCCAGGACCTCGTCGACCTCGATCGCCGGGGTATGGAGGCTCATCTCCCCCTGGCCTCCCGAGACGCCGTGGGCCACCGCCCGGAAGACGTGCTCCTGATTCTCGGGGCCGAGGTCGAGCGCCACCTCCCAGGGCGGCTCCGAGAGCACGGCCAGCAGGCGGCCGTCCACGAAGAGCTGCACCCGGGCCACCGGCTCGGCCGACTCGACGCCGACCACCACCCGGACCTGACCGCTCACCGCATCGAACGGCCCGGGCTCGAGAATCGCCACCCGGATCCGGCTCTGGGCCGTGGCGCTCGGAGCGCAGACCAGGGGGACGGCCAGGGCCGCTAGGCCCAGGATCGGCGCCAGGTGCCGGCTACGCGCGGTACTTTGGATCATCGCCACGACGACTCCTGTCGGTTCGGTCAGGGCCCGGCGGGCCGGTCCCCGATACTCGCGTTGACCAGCCGAGCGAGCCGCGGCATGCGAGCCACGGCGCTCTGCTCGAGACCGGCGAGGACGTCCCGGTAGGCCTGCTGCGGACCCAGGCCATAGAGCCGCCGGGGAGACGGCCCGGCCGCTCCGCGTTCTGTCTGGGCGAGCTCCTGGATCACCGACTGGGAGCGCTTCGGCTCGCGCTGATGATCGAGGACGAAGGCGAGCTGGGTGCGCAGGCTCCCATCTTCAGGGAAGCGCTCGAGGCCCTCCCAGAGCACCTGCTCGGCCCGGTCGAGCCGGCCGGCCTCCTTGTGGATGCGGGCGAGCTCCTGATGGGCGAGCACGCCGACCCAGTCGCGGGTGGGCTCGGCAACCAGCTCCTCGAAGAGCTCACGGGCCTGCCGCGCCTCGTCTATCCGGCCGAGGTTGACGGCCATCCGCAGCCGCCCCTCCCGGTGCTGCGGGTAGACCTTGAGCAGCTCGAGCAGCCGCTCGGCGGCCCGGTGGTAGTTGGCGCTGCGCTCGTGGACGGTGGCGATGCCCAGGAGCGCCGCCTCATTGGTCGGGTCGAAGTCGAGGGCGTGGAGCATCAGGCCCAATCCCTGGAGCTTGACCCCGGTCTGCTGGGCGTAGATGCCGAGGCTCGCCAGGGCGCGGGCGCCGAGCACTCGGGAGCCCTGACTGGCGCCCTCCCGGGCGTAGAGGTCGGCCAGGCTCGCCGCCAGCCGCGAGGCGTGGCTGGAGAGGAAAGGCCGGCCGCGGCCGACGTACATCGGGTAGGCGTCGTGGTGGAGCACCAGGACCGGCACGAGCGACTCCACGTCCCGCCGGCCGAGGGCGCGGATCACGTCCACCTCGGCCTGGAACAGGCGATCGATCTCGGCCGGCTCTCGCCCCTCCATCGCTGCGGTCTCGAAGGCGTAGAGCGCCTCGAGGGCGTCCTCGCGGGGTCCGGCCGAGAGCAGGGTGAGGACCGACTGGTAGCCAGCCATGAGGTCCGAGGCCTCCTCGTAGCCCCGCCGCCTGCGGGTCTGATCGAGGCCGCCCTGGAGGACGAACTGGTCCGGGGTCCGGATCTCTGGAGGGCGAGCCCGGTTGGCCGGCGGAATGACCAGGACGGTCGGCTTCTTCTCAGGCTCGCTGCGCTCCGGCTCCTGGGCCGCAGCCGGGATAGCGGCGAGGGCGGCGATGAGGGGGAGCAGGAGTAGCGAAAGGCCGACGCCCCGGGGCCGCGCCCACCACCACCATCCGGCCCCGCGGCCGTCCCCTGCGGCACGAGACTGCAAAGACAAGTTGGGCTCGATCATGGTGACTCGGCATTGTACAGGGGATCGGAGATCGATGTTTTTGCACCGGCTCAAGGGCTAGTCGCCGGCGGCAACGGAGCGGAAACAGGGGAGAAAGCCGAGGGGCGGGAGCCCCGTGGTCTCCCGTCCCTGGCGATCGGCCTCCACCGCCGCTCCGGTGACACCCAGCGCTGGACCCTCAGTGGCCCGGGGGACGGAGCGAGGGGATGTCCCCGGCGCTCCGCCCTGGCCGGCGGAGCGGGGGCGGGATCGGCCGGCGGCCGCTCCTCGATCCCTGGTCCACCCGCAGCACGTCGAGGAGCTGCTGCGCGGCCTGGCTGGTGAACACCAGGTTGCTCGCCACGGCGCCGGGGATCGATGGGATCGCCGAGGCGTCATCCCCGAACAGGAAGGGGAAGTAGTCGACCGGCGGGATGCTGGCGCCGTAGGTCTCGTTGATCGAGCGGACGAACTCGTCGGCCGCGACCGCATAGCCGAGCGGCGAGGGGTGCACGCCGTCGAGCGAGAACGAGCCACCGGTGATGTAGTCCTCGGTGAAGGTGATGCCGCCGATGTTGAAGCCCGGTCCCGCCGCCTGCCGCAGCAGGGCGTTGATGTCGGCCAGCGAGGAGCCGGTC
>DATKCC010000142.1:0-2989 GCA_035513375.1 Thermoanaerobaculia bacterium
CGGCCGGGGGTGGCCGGTCGCCCTGCCGGTCTTCGAAGGCTACGAACGGCCCTTCGACGAGCTCCATCTCCGGGACCGCTCCCTGGCCCTGGTCTGGCTGGCCGACTGGCCGGTCGGAGCGCCCCGCCACCTCGACCACCGCACCGGCCGGCCGCCGGTCGGGGTCTGGGCCACAGTGGCGGTCACCGAGCGCGCCGTCGACGCCGAAGCTCTGGCCGTCGCCTCGCTGATCCTGGGCGCCCGCGAGGGCCGGTTCCGGAGCGCAACGCTCGACCCCCGGCCGTCGGTCCTCTGGCTGCTCGGCCGGGGGACCGGCCGGCCGCTGATGACGGAGCTCAACTGGTCGGCGCTCCGTGAGCCCTAGCCGATGCGACCGCTCGTCGCCGCCGCGGCCGGGGCCCTGCTGGGGGCTGGGCTCCTCTTCGCCGCTTGCGGTGGGCAGGGGCCAGCCCTCGAGTACGAGGATCTAGTCGTCTCCGGACGGCTCGCCGCGCTCCATGGCGCCGAGAACGGCGCCGAGGCCGGAGCGGAGCGGCTGTGCGCCGACGAGACCCGCTTCGCCGTGGCCGTGGCCGGGGGCCGGGAGCTCGACGTGCCGCTGGTCCTGGGCGGAGCACCGGAGCTGACCGTGGCCGCCTGCGCGCCGGCGACCTCCGCGCCCGCCGCGGCGCTGGTGCTCAGGCTCCAGGGGCGCGCGGGCCTCGCGAGCGAGCTCCGCCTGCCGGTCGACGGAGCTGCGTGGACCGAGCGCACGCTCGGCCTCGAGGCGATGGCGAACGGCCCGATTTCGCTCCGGATAAGGGTCGAGGCCCCAGCGGACGCCGCCGTCCTGGTGAGCGATCTCTGGGTCCGGCACCGGCCGGCGGAGCACGACGCCCGAGCGGGCGGCCTCTCCCGGTCCGCACGTGGCCGCGCGCGACGCCCGGAGCGCGCCCAGATCCTCCTCGTCTCGGTGGACACCCTCAGGGCCGACGCCGTGACCGCGCCTGCGGGCGAGCCCGGCCTCGACCCGGGCCTCGGCTCGGCCCTCGCCGCATTCGCCGCCCGCGCGGAGAGTTTCGACCCCCATTACGCCGCGGCGAGCTGGACCAAGCCTTCCCACGCGACCCTCTTGACCGGCCTGCCGGTCGAGGCCCACGGCGTCGAGCTCGAGGGGCAGGCCCTGCTCCCGGAGGCGACCACGTTGGCGGAGCGGTTCTCGACCGCCGGGCTCGCCACCGCCGGTCTGGTCTACGACTGCCTGTGGCTCGATCCCCGGTTCGGCTTCGATCGCGGCTTCGACCAATACCGGGCCACGCGCTGGGGCGGCGACCAGGCAGCCCGGGAGGCGGTCTCGTGGATCGCCCGGCACCGCCGCGAGCCGTTCTTCTACTTCCTCCACCTGTTCACTCCACACTCCGACATGGAGAAGCTGCCCTACGAGGGCCGCGGGGTGAGCCGAGCGACCGTGGCCGAGCGCTTCGGCATCGAGGACTACGGTTGCCGCGACGGGTCCTGCGCCTCGAGCCTCCTCCAGGCGATCAACCGCGGGCTCGCGCCGCTTCCGGCCGAGGACCGGGTCCTGCGGTTCCTCTACGAGCGCGGCGTCGCGACGACCGATCGGTCCCTCGGGCGCCTGTTCTCGGACCTCGATGACCTCGGTCTCCTCGACCGCATGCTGGTCGTGGTGACGAGCGACCACGGCGAGGCCTTCCTGGAGCACGGCAAGCTCCTCCACTCGACCCTCCACGAGGAGATCCTTCGGGTACCGCTCCTCATCCATTGGCCGGGGGGGGAGCGGGCCAGCGAGCGGCGGACCGTCCCCAGCTCCTCGATCGACCTCGCGCCGACCCTCCTCGCGGCAGCGGGCCTCGACCGCGAGGGGCTGCCCGGGCGCGATCTCCGGGACCTGGCGGCCGCCCCGGCCCGCCGCCGAGCCCTGTTCGCGGGCACGACCGAGAAGGCGGTCATCGCCTGGCCGTGGAAAGCGATCTTTCCGGTCACCCACCCCGGACCTCCGGAGCTCTACCGCCTGGACCGCGACCCGGGCGAGCGCCACGACCTCGCCATTCAGCACCCCGAGGTCCTGGGCCGCCTGCGTGACATGGGGATCGGCCACGTCGTCGCGAGCCGCGAGCTCACCCTGCCGGAGGGGCACCCGGACCGGCCCACCCTGACTCCGGAGGAGCGCCGGCGGTTGGAGGCCCTGGGATACCTCCAGTGACCGGCGCTGAACTTGCAAGCGGGGCGCACGTATATGAGATCACCCGGCTTCGTCTCGGCGACGAACGCCGGGAAAGAGGCGAGAGCGTGGAGAGCCTGACCGAGCCCGGTGTCGAAGAGCTCGAGGAGATCGCCGCTGACTGCGCGAGCCCGTCGGCCGGTCCGATCCCTCCGCCGGAGCTGCGGCCTCCGCGGGGGCGGCGGCGGTTCCGAGCCCTCCCCTGGAAGACCCGGGTGATCCTCGCGGTCTTGGGGGCCGCCCTCCTGATCCTGGGCGTCGCCGGCCTCTTTCTCCCCTTCCTCCAGGGCATCCTCTTCCTGGTGCTCGCTGCGGCGGTGCTGTCGCTCGCGAGCGAACGGGTCTACGGCTGGCTCCGGGACCTGGCGAGCGAGCGCTGGCCTGGCCTCTGGCTACGGGTCGAGCGCTTCCGCACGCGGGTGCTGTGGAAGCTCCGGCGGTAGATCCGGGGGGAGAGGGCACCCCCACCCGACCCGCCTTTGGCGAGGGCTCCCGTGCCCTCCTTCAGCGCCCGGGCTGGTCACCCCAGAGCAGCTTGTGGAGCTGGAGCTGAAAGCGGACCGGCAGGCGGTCGCGGAGGATCCACTCGGCCAGCTCCTGGGGCGCGAGCTCACCGGCGACCGGCGAAAAGAGGACCGGGCAGCGCTCGGCGAGCCGGCGCTCCTCGACTACCCGCCGCGCCCAGAGATAGTCCGCCTCGCCGGCGATCACGAGCTTCACCTCGTCGGTCGGCCGCAGCAGGTCGAGGTTCTCCCAGCGGTTGGCTTC
>DATKCC010000143.1:0-5582 GCA_035513375.1 Thermoanaerobaculia bacterium
ACCTGGCGATCTGCTCGCTGCTCGGCATCCCGGCGGCGCTCGTCGCCCTGACCAAGGTCGACCTGGTCGAGCCCGACCTGGTGGAGCTCGCGCGCCTGGAGGTCGAAGAGCTCCTGGAGCCGACCCCGTTCGCGGGCGCGCAAGTGGTCCCGGTCTCGAGCTCGACCGGCCGTGGCGTGCCCGAGCTTGCGGAGCGGCTCGTCGCCCTGGCCGCCGAGCACGCCCTCCTGGGCGGATCGGAGGCGAGCGCCCTCCCGGCCCGCCTGCCCATCGATCGGGCCTTCCACCTCAAGGGTCTCGGCGTGGTGGTAACCGGCACCCTGGCGGCGGGGCGGATCGCGGTGGGCGACGCCCTCGAGGTCCTGCCGGCGCCCGGCCGGGCGGCCCCCGCGCAGGTCCGGGTGAGGTCGATCCAGGTCCACGGCGAGCACCGCCAGGAGTCGGTCGCGGGCGAGCGCTCCGCCCTGCAGCTCGCCGGGGCCGAGCTCGCGACCCTCGCCCGCGGCCGGCAGGCCGTCGCCCCCGGGCGCTACCAGGCGACCCGGCGGCTGCTGGTCGAGCTCCGAGTGCTCCCGGAGGCCCCGGCGGCTCTCCGTGGCTCGACGCAGGTCCGCGTCCACCTGCTGTCGAGCGAGGTGCTCGGTCGGCTCCGGCCGCTCGCCGGGCCCCTCGAGCCCGGCGCTTCCGGCCCGGTGGAGATCCGCCTGCAAGAGCCGGTCGTGGCGATCCGCGGTGACCGGGTGATCGTCCGGCGCCCCTCGCCGGAGACGACCCTGGGCGGCGGTGTGGTCCTCGATCCGGCCCCCGGCCGTCGACGGTTGCGGGACCTGGAGGGCGCCGCCCGCGCCCTCGGCTCGACAGCGGACCCCGGCCGGGCGCTCCTCCACTGGGTCCGCGAGGCGGGCCCAGGCGGGCTCGACGCCGAGACGGCCGCCCGCCGCCTCGGCCTTCCCCCGGCACAGGTCGCAGAGCGGCTGGCCGCGCTCAGCGCTCGGGGCGAGCTCCTGAGCGCCGAGGAGCGCGGCGCGGGTCGGAGCCGGCGCTGGATCGCGCCCTCCGCCTATCGCGAGGTCGCCGAACGCGCCCACCGGCTCCTCTCGGGCTACTTCGAGCGCGACCGGCTGGCCCGCGGGATACCCAAGGCCGAGGCGATCGAGCGGCTGCTGCCCGGGCCCGCGACCCGGCTCGCGGGGGTCTACCTCGAGTGGCTGACGGCCCAGGGCGTGCTGGCGATCGAGGGAGACCTGGTCAACCTCCCGGGCCGGTCCACGGAGCTCACCGGCGAGGAATCGGCGCTGTCGAAGGCGGTCCTCGAGCGCTTCGCCGCCGCCGGTCTCACGCCCTCCTCCCCCGCCGAGGTCGGCCGGGACCTCTCGGCCAAGCCCCAGATCCTCGACGGCGTGGTCCGCTACCTGGTCGAGCGGGGCAGGCTGCTCCGGCTCCCCGGGGGCCTGGTGATCGCCGCCTCGGCGGTCGATGACCTCCGCCGGGCGCTCCTGGCCACCGGGTGGGAACGCTTCGGTGTCCCTGAGTTCAAAGAGCGCTTCGGGCTCAGTCGCAAGTGGGCGATCCCGCTCCTCGAGTACCTGGACTCGATCGGCGCCACACGGCGGCTCGGGGACGAGCGGATGGTGGTGCGGGAGCGGTGAGCTGCCGGACGAAGCTCCTCGAAAGCGACGGGCATCGGGATTGCAGAAGCATGCGGCGTCGCATGGAGCGGGAGGTCCTCCGGCCCCTCGTTCCAACACGCGGCAACCCGAGGCTGCGGTAAGAGCGGCTCCTCCCCGGTTCCCAGTCCCCCGCCGGGGCGCTGCTCCCCGCAGCCTCATCTTTTTCCGAGCTACTGGATCACCCCCCTCTCACTCGATCCCTCTCCACCCCGAGCTCTCCGGCGCCCCGAGGGCGGCGCCGCCCTGTGGCATCATGGTCATGCAGAAAGTGCAAGCCGTTGCACCGATTCCCCACCCCGCGAAAGGAGCCAGCGTGAAACGGGTCGCCGTCCTGGGAGCCTCGAGCGATCGCCGCAAGTTCGGCAACAAGAGCGC
Organism: Thermoanaerobaculia bacterium; assembly: GCA_035513375.1. Lineage (GTDB taxonomy): Bacteria > Acidobacteriota > Thermoanaerobaculia > Multivoradales > DATKCC01 > DATKCC01. Next base: position 2,046 of record DATKCC010000143.1, read on the forward strand.
CCGCGCCCACCGCCAGGCGGGCTGGGAGGTGCTGCCGGTCAACGTCTCGGGCGAGGAGGTCGAGGGTCTCCCCTCCTATCGCACGCTCGCTGACGTCCCCGGCAAGCTCGACCGCGTGACGGTCTACCTGCCGCCGCCGGTGACCCTGCGGGTGCTGCCCGAGATCGCCGCCGCGGGCGCCGTCGAGGTCTGGTTCAACCCCGGCTCGGCCGACGGCGAGGTCCTGGCCAGGGCCCGGGAGCTGGGCCTCCCGGCGATCAGCGGCTGCAGCATCGTCGACCTGGGCCTGTCGCCCTCGCAGTTCCCCTGAGGAGAGCGACGATCGACGTTCTCGGTCTTCCTGGGGACCAGGGATTCTGGCTGGCGCCGCTCCTGATCTTCCTCGCGCGGCTGACCGACGTCAGCCTCGGGACCTTCCGGATCATCCTGATCTCGCGCGGGATGAGCCGGCTGGCGGCGATCGTCGGCTTCTTCGAGAGCCTTGTCTGGCTGCTCGCGCTGTCCCAGGTTTTTCAGCACCTCGATCGGCCGATCAACTACGTCGCCTACGCCGGCGGCTACGGCGCGGGGACCGGACTCGGGGTCCTCCTGGAGCGTCGGATCGCTCTCGGCCTCGTGGCGGTCCGGATCATCACCAAGGAGGACGCGACCGGGCTGATCGAGGCCCTGGGGCGGGAGAGCTTCGGAGTGACCCGAGTGGCGGCCCGCGGCCTCCACGGCCGGGTGCGCCTGATCTTTACGGTCGCCAAACGCAAGCACCTCGGCCGCCTACTCGAGATCGTCCGCGCCGAGCACCCGAAGGCATTCATCTCCGTCTCCGACGTCCGCGCCGCCGAGGAGGGCTACCTCCCCTCCGCCCGCCGCCGGGGGCTCCTCTGGGGGCTGATCCAGCGGAAGTAGCGAAGGTCCCCCGCCCAGATCCCTCGACAAGCTCGGGATGACAAAGCGAGAGGGTGGGGGAGGCCCTGACTACCGAGCGTCCCGCGCGGAGCCGAAGCCGAGGCGCGGCAGGACGTCTCCTCAACCGAGAGAGCCGCGCCGTCCCGCAGGCCAGGAGCCCCGGCCCGCCCCCCCCCCGCCACCACCGCCTCGCCTACCTCCGGCCTACCCCGCCTAGCCCGCCTAGCCCGCCTTGGCGTCGTACCAGGTCCGCCCCCACCCCACATCCACAACCAGCGGCGCCGTGAGCTCGATCACCCCCTCCATCTCCTCCTTCGCGACCCGCGCCATCGCCTCGGCCTCCCCCTCCGGCACCTCCAGCACCAGCTCGTCGTGGACGGTGAGTAACAGGCTCGCCAGCGGGTGCTCCGCGGCCAGGCGGCGATGGAGGCGGATCATCGCGAGCTTCATGATGTCCGCCGCCGTCCCCTGGATGCGGGCGTTGATCGCCATCCGCTCCGCGTTCTCGCGCAGCGCCCGGTTCTTGCTCTCGATGTCCGGCAGGTAGCGCACCCGGCCATAGAGGGTTTCGACCCTGCCCTGCTCCCGGGCCTGGCGCAGGGTCTCCTCGCGGTAGCGCTCGACCCCCTCGTAGCGGTCGAGGTAGGCGCGGATGAAGGCCTCGGCCTCGGCCCGGCCGATGCCCAGGGCCGCGGCCAGACCGTAGGCGCTCATGCCGTACATGATGCCGAAGTTGATCGTCTTGGCCGCCCGGCGCTGCTCGGCGTTGACCAGCTCCGGGGCCATTCCCAGGACCGTCGCCGCGGTCGCGCGGTGGATGTCCTCGCCCCGGCGGAACGCCTCGACCAGCGCCGGCTCCTCGGCGATGTGGGCGAGGATCCGGAGCTCCACCTGGCTGTAGTCGGCGGCCAGCAGCACCGCTCCCGGGTCGGCCACGAAGGCCTTGCGGATGCGCTGCCCTAGCTCGGTGCGAACCGGGATGTTCTGGAGGTTCGGGTTGACCGACGACAGCCGCCCGGTCGCCGCCACCGCCTGGTTGAACCGGGTGTGGAGCCGCCCGTCCGGGCCGACCAGCGCGGGCAGGGCGTCGATGTAGGTCGACTTGAGCTTGGTCAGCTCCCGATAGCGCAGCAGAAGGACCGGCAGCTCGTAGCCGCGGGTCGCGAGCTCCTCCAGGATCTCCGCCCCGGTGGCGTAGCTCTTGGTCTTGCGGGTCCGCTTGAGCACCGGGTAGCCGAGCTTCTCGAACAGGATGACCCCGAGCTGCTGCGGCGAGGCGACGTTGAACTGCTCACCGGCCACCTCGTAAACCCGTCGCTCGAGCTCGACGATCTCGACCGCCAGCTCCTCGGACATCCGCTCGAGGTAGCCGCAATCGAGGCCGACGCCGCGCTCTTCCATGGCGAGGAGCACCGGCACCAGCGGGGCCTCGATCTCCCCGTAGACGCGGGCAAGGGCGCCACCGCCCGCCTCTTCGAGCTCCCGCGCCGTCCCCTCGGCCAGCCGCGCCCCGAGCGCCACGCGCTCGCCCGCGAGCTCGGCCAGGCGCGAGTCGCCGACCGGCGGCGGCCCCTCCCGGTCCCAGCCGGCGTCCTTCTCGGTCAGGGCCTTCCGCGCCAGGCGCTCCAGGCACATCTCCTCGAACCCGTGGCCCTGGACCGCCGGCCGGACCAGGTAGGAGGCGAGCATGACGTCGAAGAGGCCGGCTCGTACCGGGAGGGGGGCGCTCGCACCGCCCCGCAGGGCGAGGCGCAGCACCTCTTTCACGTCGTGGCCCACGAGCTCCCGGTCCGGGTCCGCGACCCACCCGGCCAGGGTCGCGAGCACCGCGTCGCGAATCCCGTCGCGCCGGAAGTCGACATAGAGGCCGGCCCCGGGTCCGGCCGCCGCATCGAGATCGCCCACCGCGAGCCCCAGGGGCTCGGCGCTCCCCAGACAGGAGACCAGCACCCGCCTCCCGATCCCGGCCGTTCGCTCTCGCCAGCCCGCCGGATCGGTCACCTCCTCCCCCGGCGCGAGCGCCTCGCTGCCGGCGGCGTCGCGCTCCAGCTCCTCGACCAGGCTGAAGAACTCGAGCTCGGAGAAGAGGGCGCGCAGGGCCGCGGCGTCCGGTGGATCGTGGCGGAGGGACTCGGGGTCGAATTCGATCGGCAGGTCGCAGTGGATGGTCACCAGCTCCTTCGACAGCAGCGCCTGGTCGCGGTGCTCCTCGAGCCCCTCGCGGTAGCTCTTGCGCTGGAGCTCGGAGCTCCGCTCGAGGAGCTCCTCGACCGAGCCGTACTCCCGGACGAGCTGCTGGGCCCCCTTCTGGCCGATCCCGGGCACCCCGGGGACGTTGTCCGAGGAGTCGCCCATCAGCGCCAGCAGGTCCACCACCCGCTCCGGCGGCACCCCGAAGTCCTCCTCGACCAGCTCCGGGGTGTAGAGCTTGTTGCGCCCGGTGTGCATCAGCGACACCCGCGGCCCGACGAGCTGCGCGAGGTCCTTGTCGGCCGAGACCAGCACCACCTGGTAGCCCGCGGCGGCGGCCTTCTTCGCCAGGGTCCCGAGCACGTCGTCGGCCTCGTAGCGCGCCATCTCGAGGATCGGGATGCGGTAGGCCTCGAGGGCGCGCCGGATCAAGGGGATCTGGGGCCG
>DATKCC010000144.1:0-4188 GCA_035513375.1 Thermoanaerobaculia bacterium
GACGGCGGGTTCGTGGGGTTGGGCCCGATGTGGCAGAAGCCGCAGGCCATGCCCACCCGGTAGGGCTTCACCAGGTCCCGGTCGTTGTAGTAGCTCTCGTCGGTGTAGTAGCGCTCCGGGTCCCACCGGCGCTCGGCTCTCCTGTCGAAGTCGGGGTTGGGGAGGAGCCGCAGGCCGAGGACTCCCGAGGCGTAGCCGTAAAAGGAGCCCGCCGGGATGTTCTTGCCCCGGGCGCCGACCTCGACCCCGGAGTACTTCTCCTCGTTCTCGAACGGATCGGGCGGGCAGCCTTCGGAGCGGACGTCGAGCCACAGGCCGTAGCGGTCCGGCCTGCCGCAGCCCCACTCGTCCTCGGCGGGATCGCAGCCCGGCGGCGGCCGGTACTTCCTGAAGCAGGGCTCGTTGAGCAGGCCCAGGTACTCCCAGCGGTTGTCCCGGCTGTAGCCCATCTCCGGGTGGTTCGAGAGCGTCTTCAGCAGGTCGAGGGCGCCGAGGCTGTCGCGCGAGAGCTGATCCCAGAGGCGGTCGTTGCCGGCGGTCCAGACGTTCCAGTTGTTGCGCCCGCGGACCACCGCGGCAACCGCGTCCTCGGCGCTGATCCCCGGCACGTACGGCTCCAGGGCGGCCCGCACCGCCTCCGGGTCCCGGGTGACGCCGTAGTCCATGTCGGCCATGTAGTCCTCATCGGCCGCGGGCAGGGTCTCCGGGCCGCGGCCGGCCGCCATCGCCTCGTCGACGACCGTGCCCGGCTCGGGCTTGTCCGGCTTGCGGTTGAGCAGGACGATCACCGCCACCACGGCGACGACCACCACTGCGGACAGGACGATCAAGAGCTTCCTCATCGCCTCTCCACCCCACTCTCCTAGCCGATCAGAGGGTCTTCAGGAACTCGATCAGCGCGCGCTTGTCCTCCTCCGAGAGGCCGGGCTCCCCCTCGCTCTCGGGCAGGAAGTCGGTACCGAAGTAGTGGCCACGGTTGACGACGAAGTCCGGGCACTTGTTGACCGCGAGCAGCCCGGGGACGAGGTTGGCCAGGACCTCGCGGGCCCGCTCGTCGCTGCCCTTGCACCGGAGCCGGGCGAAGTCGAGCAACAGGGTCGGGCCGAGCTCTTTGAGCTGCCGTCCCTTGGTCAGATCGATGTTCGCCAGCAGGTTGATCGGCGTGCCGCTGGGGATCGGCCCGAGCTTCAGGCCCTTGTCGTCGAAGCAGTGCCTGAGCAGGATCGACTGGTCGGCCAGGCCGCGGACGAACTCGGGCAGGAATCCGAAGCTCGCGTAGAGGTAGGTGGTCTCGCTGGTGCGGTCGATCACCCCCGGGTGCTCCCTGCCTGATGCCGTGACGTAGCTCCGGTCGCCTTCGCGGCGCTCCGGCCAGAGCAGCTTCTCGATGCCGTCCTCGAACGATGCCATCCGGCCCTCGACCGAACCGGTCCACTCAAACTCGCCGACGGTGTTGTTGAGCAGGTACGGCGCGGTCGACCAGAGGCTGACCAGCGAGGCCGGCCGGGTGTAGCCGCGGCCATCGGCGGGCATCGGGTAGTCGTAGGGCTCGCCGGTCGTCGGATGGTGCACCTGGATCGTGCCGACCGAGGGCAGGCTCTTGTAGCTGGCGGAGGAGAAGTTGTCCCAGATATTGCCCGCGATGGCGTTGGTCGCGAGCGGGCTGCAGGCGTTGGTCTCGAGCAGCGTGACCGGCACCCGGAGCTCGGTCGAGAGGAAGTTGTTCTCTAGGAAGTCCTCGGCGAGGACGATCTCCCGGATAAGACCCCGGTACTCGTCGGTCTTGGTCCACTGCCACCAGTCGTCCCAGCAGGAGAGGTAGTCGGGCCCGACGCACCCCCGCCCGGGGAAGAAGTCGGTGAAGGCCTTCTCGGGCTGCTTCGACGAGTGGCAACGCGCGCAGGTCGCCGCGAAGACCTCCTTGCCGAGGGTGAGCTGGGCCTCGTCGGCCGTCAGGTGGCCCTCGCCGCCGGGGGCCGCCCGCAGGTAGTCGGGCTTGGCCGAGGCGAGGAAGAACAGGGCGAGGTCCGGGGTTTGCGCTTCGGTCGCGTTCCAGTACGAGGACCGCCGCCGCGCGGTCTCGATCGGGAAGGGGGTGATGTGGGCGCCGCCGATCAGCGGCGTGAAGTGGAGCACCCATTCCTCGCTGAACAGGCCGATGTTCACGAACACCCGGTTGAGCGCGCCAAGGGCGCCCACCGAGTCGGAGCCGTCCTTCAGCACCCGCGGCGTCAGCACGGTCGCGGGCGGCTCGAAGAAGGCGTTGAGCGGGCTCTCCGGAGGGACGTACTGGTTGAGCTGGGCGTTGACCAGGCCGCCGCCGTCGAGGGTCTCCTCACCCCACTTGGTGGCGATCTCGAGCCGCGCCGCCAGGTTGTAGATCGCGTTCATCGTGCGCGGGTTGTTGATCTGGTCGGAGGAGACGAGCGAGGTGTCGAGAGCGCCCGGCCGCGAGGTGCCGAAGAGCTGGTGGACGAAGCTCGTCTGGTCGAGGTCCCACATGAAGATCCGGTCGATCCAGAAGTACTGGGCGCCGGGGTTCGAGGTCAGGTTCGCCCACTCGGGGTTCTCGGGGTCCGCCGGCGGGTTGGTGGGGTTCGGCCCGACGTGGCAGAAGCCGCACGACATTCCCACCCGGTACGGTTTCACCAGGTGGCGGTCGTTGTAGTACTGCTCCTCCTCGTAGTACTTCTCGGAGTCCCAGGCCGCCTCGGCCGCCTCGTCGAAGTCCGGGTTGGGGAACAGGCGCAGGCCGACGATGCCGGTCGCGTAGCCGTAGAAGGAGCCCGCGGGGAGGTTCTTGCCCCGGGCGCCGATCTCGACGCCGGGGTACTTCTCCTCGTTCTCGAATGGGTCGGGCGGGCAGTCCGCGGAGCGGACGTCGAGCCACAGGCCGTAGCGGTCCTCCCGCGGCGCCTCGCCCTTGTCGAAGCAGGGCTCGTTGACCAGCCCCAGGTACTGCCAGCGGGTGTCCCGGCTGAACTTCAGGCTGGGGTGGTTCGAGAGCGTCTTCAGTAGGTCGAGCGAGCCCAGGCTCTCGCGCGAGATGAGGTCCCAGAACCGGTCGTTGCCGGCGGTCCAGACGTTCCAGTTGTTGCGTCCCCGGGCGGCCGCGGCCACCGCTTGCTCCGCGGTGATGGCGGGGACGTAGGGTTCGAGGGCGGCGCGCACCGCCTCGGGGTCCTTGGTGACGCCGTAGTCCATATCGGCGAAGTAGTCCTCGTCCGCCGCGGCGAAGCTCGCGGCGTCGCGGCCGGCGACCATGGCCTCGTCGTCGACCGTACCGGGCTCGGGCATCTGGCCCCGAAACTCGGTGATCTGCCGCCGGATCTCCTCGATCTTCCTCTTCTTCTGCTCGTTGAAGAGGTAGAAGACGACTCCGCCCACGACTGCCAGCAACAGGACCACGACCACGAGCTTCCTCACGGGTACCCCCCTTTCGACCGGCGGCGCGGCCGCCGAGGCGGCGCGGGAGTCGGCCGGCGGGCGGTGGACGCCACGGATCGCACAGCGGCGCGTCCGCCGCGACGGCCGGTACTCAGCACGGACTAAGTTGGTGATGAAGTCTATGCGATCACGGCGGAGAACACAAGGGCGAGGGCTCGGGAGGCGAGGAGCTCCCGGCGTGCGTACTACTGCCGGCCGAGGACCCGGACGATGGCGTCGCGGCTGACGAACAGAGTGCGCCCGGGCGCCTCCAGGGGCAGAAAGGTCTCGCCGCGGTTGAGCAGGTCCGATAGGCGGCGCCGTCCGGGCGGGGCGATCGCGACCAGGTCGCCCGCGAGGCTCTCGCCGTTCGCAAGCTCGATCTCGACCGGTTCGGTTGCGGCGCCGAGGGCGTGCAGCCGGGCGATCTCCGGCGCTTCGTCCAGGAGCTCCACGTAGGCTACGGCGGCGAGACGTACCAGCTCGACGCGGCCGCCGGCGGCGAACGGCAGGAACGCTACGCCCGGCTCGTTGAGGCGGCCGCCGAGGCTCTCGGTCTCGCGGTCCGCCGAGGGGATCTTGCGCAGGAAGACGGCGCCGGCTGCGGTCGCCCCCGACCGCAGGAAGAGGCGGACGGGCAGCAGGGTCGAAGCGATGCCGAAGGCCGCCAGCTCCTCCGGCGGCCGCTCACTCGGGATCAACGCTGTCGAGGAATGAGACATCGATCTCCTTCGCGCGGTAGCGGTTCAGCAGGTCGTCCTT
>DATKCC010000145.1:0-2283 GCA_035513375.1 Thermoanaerobaculia bacterium
CGCCGAAGCGGTCTTGGGGAAGGCGATCACGTCGCGGATCGACGGCGCGCCGGCCATCAGCATGACCAGGCGGTCGAGCCCCAGGGCGATCCCGCCGTGGGGCGGCGCACCGTAGCGCAGGGCCTCGAGGAAGAACCCGAAGCGGCGCTCGGCCTCCTCGGCCCCGATCCCGAGAACCTGGAAGGCCCGGCGCTGGAGATCCGGATCGTGGATCCGGATCGAGCCGCCACCGAGCTCGATTCCGTCCATCACCACGTCGTAGGCCCGCGCCCGGACCGACCCGGGATCGGACTCCAGCCGGTCCCGGTCCTGCGGGTCCGGCGAGGTGAACGGGTGGTGGTGGGCGTCCCATCGCCCCTCGTCTTCGTTCCACTCGACCAGCGGGAACTCGGTCACCCAACAAAACGCGTGCTCGCCCTGGCGCACCAGGCCGCGGTTGCGGGCGAGCTCCAGGCGGAGCGCCCCCAGAGCCGCGGCGGCGGTCTTCGCCGGGCCGGCGACCAGCAGCGCGAGGTCCCCGGGGCCGAGCTCGAGGTCGGCCGCGGAGCCGGCGAGCTCCTCTCCGGAGAGCGCCTCCTTGACCTGGAACTCGGGGGACCCCTCGCGGTTCCTGAGCCACAGGACGCCGGCCGCGCCGAACCGCCGGGCGGTCTCGGCCCAGCCGTCGAGCTCCTTGCGCGAGGCGCCGGCCGCCCCCGGCACGGTGAAGCCGCGCACCACCCCGCCCTCGGCGACCGCCCCGGTGAACGCCCGGAAGCCGCTGCCGCTCAGGCGCGCCGAGAGATCACGGATCTCGAGCCCGAAGCGCAGGTCCGGCCGATCGCTGCCGTAGCGGGCCATGGCCTCGGACCAGGGCAGCCGGACGAAGCGCCGCGGCGGCTCGATGCCGGCCAGCGGGAAGATCCGGCCGAAGAGGCCTTCGACCAGGTCGATCACCAGCTCTTCGGTGGCGAAGGACATCTCCACGTCGACCTGGGTGAACTCCGGTTGGCGGTCGGCGCGGAGATCTTCATCGCGGAAGCAGCGGGCGATCTGGACGTAGCGGTCGAGGCCCGCCACCATCAAGATCTGCTTGAAGAGCTGGGGCGACTGAGGCAGAGCGTAGAACTCGCCGCGGTGGACTCGGGAGGGCACCAGATAATCGCGGGCGCCCTCGGGGGTCGAACGGGTGAGGACCGGGGTCTCGACGTCCAGGAATCCGTGCTCGTGGAAGTACCGGCGGATCTCGAGGGTGACCCGGTCGCGGAGGATCAGGTTGCGCTGGAGCTCCTGGCGGCGGAGGTCGAGATAGCGGTAGCGGAGACGGGTCTCCTCGGTCGCGGCCTCCTCCGCCTCGGCCCCGCCCGGGGCGACCGCGAACGGCAGCGGCGCCGAGCGCGCGAGGACCGCCGCCCGATCGGCCGCGACCTCCACCTCGCCGGTCGGGAGATCCGGGTTGGGGCTCTCCCGGACGACCACCTCGCCCTCGACCTCGACCACCCACTCGTTGCGGACCGGCTCGAGGTCCGCGGCCACCTCCGGGCGCTCGTCGGGGCGGACCACCACCTGGGCGATGCCGCTCCGGTCCCGCAGATCGAGGAACATCAGCCCGCCCATGTCACGCCTGCGGGCGACCCAGGCCTGGAGCTTGACGCGCTTGCCGACGTCCTCGGTCCTCAGCGATCCCGCTTCCGTTCGCTTCATCCACTTTCTCCGTAGGGTGGGCCTTGGCCCACCGGCTCCGCCGCAGAAGCCTTCGCGAAGGCCGCGGCCTCGATCGGTGGGCCAAGGCCCACCCTACCAGGGGTTGTCGTACCTCCAACCGACCTCGGTGGGCCGACGCCCAGCCTACATCCCGACCAGATTCTTTACCGCCTCGGCGCGCCGGAGGCGCACCTGTTCCCCCGTCCCGAGGTCCTTGACCGTCACCTCGCCGCCCGCGAGCTCGTCGGCGCCGACGATCAGGGCATGCCGGGCGCCGAGCTTCACGGCCCGTTTCAGGGAGCTGCCGAGGGAGCGCCGCCCGAGCTCGGCGAGAGCCGGCACGCCGGCCTTCCGGAGCTCCTGGGCGAGGGCCAGGGCCTCCTCCTCTCCCACCTCCCCCACCGTCGCCACGTAAGCCGGGGCGGCCGCCAGCGCGCGGCGCCGGAAGGACTCGGGCATCACCTCGACCAGCCGGTCCTCGCCGATCGCGAAGCCGATCCCCGGCGTCTCGGGCCCGCCGAGAGCCGAGATCAGCCGGTCGTAGCGGCCGCCGCCGACGATCGCGTCCTGGGCGCCGAGCCCCTCGGCGGTGATCTCGAA
>DATKCC010000146.1:0-4916 GCA_035513375.1 Thermoanaerobaculia bacterium
TGGAACGAGGTGCCGGCGGACGGGTTCCTCTTCTCCGGGCTCTCCTACGACAACACCCGCAGCCTCGGAGCCTCGACCTGGCGCCACGTCAAGTTCGTCGAAGCCGAGCCGGAGATCGGCCGGGGCGGCAACGATCCGGACCTGCTCTCCTGGCAGTTCTCCTCCGACGTCTGCAAGCACTGCGAGGTCGCCGGCTGCCTCGAGGCTTGCCCGACCGGGGCGATCGTCCGGACCGAGTTCGGCGGCGTCTTCATCCAGCCGGACGTCTGCAACGGCTGCGGCTACTGCGTGGTCGGTTGCCCGTTCGGGGTCGCCGACCGGCGCCCGGACGACGGCCGGGTGTTCAAATGTACCTTCTGCTATGACCGACAGCTCGACGGGCTGGCGCCCGCCTGTGCCTCGGTCTGCCCGACCGAATCGATCCGCTTCGGCGAGCTCGAGGAGCTCCGCGAGCGAGCCGACGCGCGGCTCGAGGAGCTCCACGCCCGGGGCATGGCGGACGCCACCCTCTGGGACCCGCGCGACACCAGCGTCCGCGGGGTCCACGCACTGTTCATCGTCCGCGGCGATCCGCGGGCCTACAACCTGCCGCTGGAGCCGGAGGCGCCGACCGTCCACCTCGGCCCCGGGTGGCGCTCGGCGGCGCTCGCGGCGGGCGCCCTCGCCGTGGGCTCGGCTCTCGCCTTCCTGCTCGGTGGCCGGCGGTGAGCCCTCGCGACCGGATGGGCGACCCGCGGGCGGAGCGGGGAAGCGAGCGCGATCGAGAGGAGCGGCTCGGGGCGCTCCGCCGCGAGGCCGTGGAGTCTGGCCGGGTCGGGGGCTCCGGGGTCCGGCCGCCGGGGTCGCCCTTGCCGGCGCCCGCCTCGCCGCCGAGCGCCGAGACCGGCTACTACGGCCAACCGCTGCTGAAGGGCCCGGTGTGGACCTGGGAGGTGCCCCTCTACTTCTTTACCGGCGGCGCCGCTGGGGCCGCGGCGGTGATCGGCGCGGCGGCCCGCGCCACCGGGGCCGGCTCCGACCTGGCGCGCCACGCCCGGTGGATCGCCGCCCTGGGCGGGGCGGTGTCACCGGCCCTTCTCGTGAGCGACCTCGGCCGGCCCGAGCGGTTCCTCAACATGCTCCGGGTGGTCAAGCCCCGGAGCGCCATGTCGGTCGGCGCCTGGACCCTGGTCGCATTCTCGACCGCGGCGTCCGCCCGGGCCTTCGCCGATCTCCTGGAGCGCCGGCACGGGGGCGGCCGGAGCGGGCTGCCAGTGCGGGTGCTGGCGAACGCCGCCGAGGCGCTTTCGGCCGCGACCGGCACGGTGATGGCGAGCTACACCGGCGTCCTGGTCGGGGCGACGGTGATCCCGGTCTGGAACCGGAGCGTCCGGGTGCTGCCGCTCCACTTCGCGGCCTCCGGGCTGGCCTCGGCAGTCGCCCTGCTCGAGCTCCTCGGCCACCGCCATCGGGCGCTGAACCTCCTGGGGATGGCCGCCGCCGCCGCTGAGCTCACGATCGGCGCGGGCTTCGAAGCCGACCGGGATCCGGCCTTCGAGCCCCTGAAGCGCGGCCGCAGCGGCGCAATCGTCCGGGCCGGGGGCCTGCTCTCGGGTCCGGTGCCGCTTGCCCTCCGGATCCTCGGTCGACGCAAGGCCGCGGCGGTGTCCGCCCTCGCGGGCTCGCTCTTGACGCGCTTCGGTTGGGTGGAGGCCGGCAAGGCGTCGGCCAGCGATCCAGCGCTCGTTCTCCGGCCCGCCCCCCGCCACGGCTCGACCCCCACGATGACTGCACCGTAATCCCTACATCCTGAGTCGGCATTCCTGCCGGTTCCGGGGAGCTCGGCAGGCCGCGGTGCCGCGCGCCTCCGGGGGCTCTTGGGCCGGCCGGCTGCGGCACGAGCCTTGCGATAGCTCGATCACCGTCCCCCGTCGCGGCCGCCGTCCCGCGGAGGCCTGGCGACGGGGAAAACCTGAGGTCAATCGATTCGATAAGGAGGTCTGATTTGTCCGACAACACGAACCTCGACAACCTGAAAGTGCTCTACGTCGACGAGCTCAAGGACGCTTACGACTTCGAGCATCAGATCCTGGACGCCCTGCCCAAGATGGAGGAAGCTGCCAGCGACTCTCAGCTCAAGCGTGCGTTTCAGGAGCACCGCCGGGAGACCGAGAACCAGGTCCGGCGGCTGGAACAGGTGTTCAACCACCTGGGCCGAGATGCGGAGCGCAAGACCTGCAAGGGGATGAAGGGCGTGATCTCCGAGGGTGAGGACTACGTCAAGGCCAGCGGCGACGGCGAGGTGATCGACGCCGCCCTGATCTCTGCCGCCCAGCGCGTCGAGCACTATGAGATGGCGGTCTACGGCAGCCTGCGCACGTACGCCCGGGCCCTCGGCTTCGAGGACCAGGCGGAGCTGCTGCAGCAGAACCTCTCGGAGGAGAAGGCCGCCGACGAGAAGCTCACCGGCCTGGCCGAGAGCGGCAGCCACGTCAAGGCCACGGTCGGCAGTCGCTGATCCCGCCGGCTGCGACGATCGAACCCACACGCGCGCGCCCGGCCAGAGTGGCCGGGCGCCGTCTTTTTGGGAGAGGGATCTAGGGCGAGGGGATTGGAGGGTCAGCTCGCCCGAAGGGCCGAGCTCTCGCCCGACCTCTCGCGCAGCACGTCGGCGTAGGCCTCCAGGAACGCTGCCGCGCGCCGTTCGGGCGAGAGCTGCAGTGCCCGGGTACGGGCGCGCTGGGCGAGGCCGCGACGCCCCTTGGGCTCGTTGATCACGAGCTCCAGGGCCCGCTTCAGGTCGGACGGGTCGCCCGGAACGACGAAGAGGGCTGCCCCCTCCCAGGTCTCCCGCAAGGAAGGGACGTCCCCCAGCACCAGGGCGCAGCCGGCGAGCGCCGCCTCGAGTGCGGAGACTCCCATGGGCTCGTAGCGACAGGGCTGGGCGAAGACCGAGGCGCGGGCGTACCACGAGGCCAGCTGATCCCTCGAGGGGCGCTCGATGACCCGCACCGACCGCGGGCTGGCGGCGGTCTCGCCGGCGGGGTCCTCCACCAGGACCGCCACCGGCCAGGCGACGTCGGCGGCGACCGCCTCCAGAGCCGGGAGGTTCTGGGCTTCGTCGCCGAAACAGCCGGCCGCGAGGATCAGATCCTCCTTGTTGCCGGGCTGGAAGCGCCGTGGGCAACGCCCGGCCGGGATTACCCGGAACTCGGGCAGGGCGCCGAAGGCGCGGGTGAGCTCGTCGAGGGCCGCGACCGTGGGGGTCACCACCATGCGGGATTCTCGGAGGGCGCACTGCACGGCCTGGCGATACCGCTCCCAGAGGACCGAGGCCGTCGCGCCCGAGAGGGCCTGGTCGCGGCAAACCGGGCAGTGGTGCCCCTCGAGCAGCCTCGGCGCCCGGAACGGCACGGCGCCCAAGGCGTAGGAGTCGAGGTGGACGATGTCCGGCTCGACGTGCTCTTCGAGGTGCAGAAGCCAGGCGGCGGCGCGCTCGGCCTCGTTCCAGTCGTCGTCCTTCCAGCCGTTGGCGAACCGGCCGGGGAAGATCTGGAGGCTGGGGATGCGGAGCGTCTCCTCGAGCTGCACGTTCGTGGGCGGCTCACCGAGCGTGGCGAGCGCCACCTCGATCCCAGAGCGTCCGAGGACCCCCGAGAGCTCCAGGCGGTGGTCCCAGGCCGGCCGGGTGGTCTGGGTCGTCATCAGAATCCGCCGCGGGCGGCCCGTGGTCCCCTCGGAGACCTGTAGCGGACGCTCCATGACCTGCGACGGTGAGTTGAGGAGATCCCCCTCCGGAGCGAGGACGGGTCGGCTCGCGACCCCGGTGGTTGCTGGCTCGAAGTACGTCAAGGCGGATCCTCCAAATCGGGCGAGCGTTCCGAAGGTGCCCGGATCGGCCCCGGGCGATGTGACCAGACGCCGCCCAGGAGTGCGACGGCTGGTTTGGCCCTGAACAAGCGCAAGAGGTGTGCCAGGGGCAGGGCGGCCAGGAGCTCCCCGAACGATCGCGGGGAGAGCTGGCAAGAACCGCGGTGGGAAACGCCGTTTTACGCGCCGGCGGGGAAGCTCTTACACCGGACGGTGCGGGAGTGGGGTCATGGCGGCTAGGGAGCGGGCGGCCCCGGGATCGAGATATCGAGCTGCCGGACAGTGCCGAAGCCGCCGAGATCCTCGTCCCGCCCTTCGGCCGGGCCGACGACGACGATCGAGAAGGCATCGGGGTGGAGGTGTCGGGCGGCCGCCTGGCGGACCTCCCCGGCGGTCACGGCCTCGATCCGGTCGCGGTAGCTGGAGAGCCAGTCGAGCGGGTAGCCGAAATACTCGAAGGTGAGCTGCTGCTCGAGGACCCCGCGCGGCGAGTCGATGCGGAAGACGAAGGAGTTGAGGATCGCCCGCTTCGCCCGCTCGACCTCGTCGTCCGAGGGCGGCCGCGCCGCCATGCCCCGGGCCTCCTCGAGTAGGGCGCGGATCGCCTGGCCCGTGGTCTCGACCTTGGTCGTGGTGAAGACCAGGGTGACGCCCGGGAAGTCCCATTCGCTCCCGACGCGCCCGGAGACAGCGTAGGCGAGGCCCTTGCGCGTTCGGACCTCGGAGAACAGCCGCGAGGTCATGCTGCCGCCGAACACCTCGTTCATCACCTCGACGGCGTAGAAGTCGGGATGGCTCTTCAATATCCCGAGGTGGCCGAGCGCGATGCTCGACTGATTGACGTCGCCCTTCTCGGCGACGAACACCCCGGGGCTCGGCTCCTCCCGGTAAAGCACGACCGTCCCTGCCGCCGCGCCCGACTCCTCCGTGTCGGCCTGCTCGCCGCCGGACGGCGCCTGCCAGTCGCCGAAGGCCTCGCGGACCAGGGCGAGCGCCGTCTCGGAGTCGAAGTCGCCGACCAGGCCGAGGATCACCTGCTCCGGCCGGAAGTGGCGCCGGTGCCAGGA
>DATKCC010000147.1:0-4513 GCA_035513375.1 Thermoanaerobaculia bacterium
CGACAGCCACTTGTGGGCGTCCCAGGTCACCGAGTCGGCACGCTCGATGCCGGCGAGTGCCGGGGAGAGGCGCGGCGACAGCGCCGCGGCCCCGCCCCAGGCGGCGTCGACGTGGCACCAGGCGCCGTGGCGCCGGGCGACCTGCTCGATCTCGTCGAGCGGGTCGATGACGCCGGCGCTCGTCGTCCCGGCGGTGGCGACCACCAGGAACGGCCGGCGTCCGGCGGCGGCGTCGGCCGCCATCGCCCGATCGAGGGCGCGCGGGTCCAGCGCCAGGCCGGGCGTGACCGCCACCTCGCGCAGCCCGCCGGCGCCCAGGCCGGCCATGCGGGCGATCTTGGCGAAGGAGTGGTGGGCCTCGCGGGAGACGTAGAAGGTGGGCCGCCCACCGATCGCGGCGAGGCCGTCCTCCGCCGCCTCCGGGAAGCGGTCGGCCAAGGCGACCAGGACCGCGGTCAGGTTCGCCTCGGCGCCGCCGGAGGTGAAGTGGGCGGCGGTCGTCGCCGGGTCGAAGCCGAGCACCGCGGCGAGCGCCGCCAGGGTGTGGCGCTCGAGCTCGTTGGCCGCCGGCGCGTGCGACCAGGCGGCGAGCTGGGGGTTGAACAGGGCGACCAGGGTGTCGGCCAGGACTCCAGCCTCGCGGACACTCGGGTTGAACAGGCCGAAGTAGCGCGGGTGGGTGACCTGGACCGAGCGTTCCCGGAGGAGGCGCACCAGATCGTCCACGACCTCGGGGAGCGGCAGCGGCTCCCGGAAGTCGTAGCGGGCGAGCTCGGCGCGCATCGCCTCCGGCGTCACCCGCACGGCGACCGGCAGCTCGCGGATCTCCCGCGGCAGGCGCTCGATCTCCCCGAGCACCGTCTCCCAGACCGTTCCGTCAGCCGCCGGCCGCGCCACCATGGGATGAGACCACAGCCGCGGCGCCGGGTGCCACCCGCGGCGGCGGCGCCACGGCACCTCTGCGCCGGCGGCCGGCGGATGCTACGATGCTGCGAACCCGTGTTTCCGCCGGCGCTCGAGCCCGGCGGCAAAAAGGAGAGCTGCCTTGAAGAGACGCGCTTCCCGGGGCCTTCTGTCGGCCTTCTCACTGATCCTGCTCGCAGCCCTCGCGCTCCCGGCCTCCCTGGTGGGCTCCGATGCCGCCCTCGACAAGGGGCTGCTGGTCCCCTCCTGGTTCGGCGCCGTCGGCCAGTTCCGCGAGAGCGACGAGATCGACTACCTGTGGGTCAAGGAAGGGTTCGAGATCGACGGCCACACCTTCCACTTCGTCGACTGGCCCGAGCCTGACTTTCAGGGCTCGGAGGCCGGCGACCGGGACGAGAACGACCGGCGGCTCGCGCGCCAGATGAACGCCGAGATGGCGCGCACCTTTCACGACGTCCTCGGTCGGGCCTTGGCCGGCCGTGCCATGACCTCGATGACCGCTGGCGACGTCCGGGTGCAGGGACGGATCGTCGACTGCAGCACCGGCAGCACCGCAGCCAAGATGCTGGTCGGGTTCGGTGCCGGCTCGGGGAACACGACCATCGACCTCAAGCTCACCGATGCTGCGACCGGGGAGCTGCTCGCCGCCCTCCACCACCGAGTTCTCAGTGGCACCAGCTGGTCGACCACCGATAGCAAGTTCGTCAAGTGGGTGGAGAAGTTGGGCCGGGACGTCGGCAAGAAGGGGCTGCAGGAGACCTACCGCAAGGCCAAGCCGGTCAAGAGCTGACCTCGTCGGGCCCGGCTGGCCAGCACCAGGGCCTTCGGGGAAGGTGGCCCGGCCTCAGCCGATGATCGAGAGCCCCCTCGCCCTCGCCGCCGCCGTGGCCGCGGTCGCCGCCCTCGGGTTCTGGCTCGAGCGACGGTTTCCGTGGGCGGAGAAGCTCGGGGCGTCGCTCCTCGTGATCGCCCTGGGCGCCCTGCTCTCGAACCTGGGGCTGGTGCCGGTGCGCTCGGAGATCTACGACGCGGTCTACGGCCCGGTCACCTCGCTCGCCATCGTCTGGCTGCTGCTCGCGGTAGACCTCCGCGACCTCCGCGCCGCCGGCCCGCGGATGCTCGGTGCCTTCGCCATCGCCGCCGCCGGCACGGTGGCCGGCGCCTTCGGCGCGGTGCTCCTGTTCGGCGCGGTGGCGGGAGAGGAGACCTGGAAGCTCGCCGGCACCCTGGTCGGGACCTACACCGGCGGCGGCCTCAACTTCGCGGCCGTCGGGCGGGCGCTGGGACTCCCGGACAGCCTGTTCGCGGCGGCCGCGGCGGCGGACAACGCGGTGACCGCCCTGTGGATGGTGGCGACCCTCCTGCTTCCCAGGTGGCTGGGGCGCTTCTACCCTCGCCCGCCGGCCGAGGCGGGGGCCGCTGGACCGGAGAATGGCTCTCGTTCGGCGGCAGCGCCAGGGTCTCGTCGAGGGGGAGGCGCCTCAGGGGCCGAGCGCCCCGACGAGCCACGGGCCGACCTCCTCGCGCCGGTGCCGCTCCACCTGCTGGACCTGGCGGTCCTCCTCGCCCTGGGCCTCGGCCTCCAGCTCGCCGCCGAGGCGACCGCCCGGGCGCTCCCGTGGCCGGTTCCCGCGGTCGTCTGGTTGACCACATTCACCTTGGGCGTGGCGCAGCTGCCGGCGGTCCGCCGGCTCCGGGGCGCCTTCCACCTGGGCATCCTCGCTCTCAACCTCTTCTTCGTGGTCATCGGCATCGGCTCGCGGGTGGCGGAGATCCTGGCGGTCGGGCTCGAGGTCTTCTACTTCACCGCCACCGTGGTCCTGATCCACGGCCTGGTGACCTTCGCCGTCGCCCGCCTCGTCCGCCTCGACGTCGAGACGACCGCGGTCGCCTCCCAGGCGGCGGTCGGCGGCCCGTCGACCGCCATGGCCCTGGCGATCGCCCGCTACCGTCCCGGCCTCGCCCTCCCCGGCCTGATGGCCGGGCTGCTGGGCTACGCCGCCGGCAACTACCTGGGGCTCGCGGTGGCCTACGCGGCCCGCGGCCTCTGGTAACGAGCCGGCGAGGTATCATCCCGCGCCCGATGCCTCACGCCGACCCCATCGCCACGCCCAGCACCGGTCGCGAGGTGCTGGTCACCGGCTCGCTCGCTTTCGACCAGATCATGGCCTTCAATGGGCGGTTCCAGGACCACATCCTCCCGGATCGGCTCCACATGATCAACCTGTCGTTTCTGGTCGAGGAGCGCCGGGTCCAGAAGGGCGGGTGCGCCGGCAACATCGCCTACGGTCTGGCGCTCCTCGGCGAGCGCTCCCGGATCGTGGCCGCCGCGGGCTACGACTTCGAGGACTATCGCCGCTACCTCGACGAGCTGGGGGTGGACACTTCGGGGATCCGGATCTTCGAAGAGGAGCCGACCGGCGCCTGCTTCATCACCTCCGACCGCGCCAACAACCAGATCGTCGGTTTCCACCCCGGAGCCATGAAGCGGGCGCGCGAGCTCTCCCTGGCCGAGGCCGCCCGGACGCGGCCGGCGGCATACGCGGTCGTGGCGCCGGACGACCCGGAGGCGATGGTGCGCCACTGCCGGGAGGCCAAGCAGGCCGGGCTGCCGCTGGTCTTCGATCCGTCGTTCCAGGTGATCGCTCTCGACGGGCCGGTCCTGCGCGAGATGGCCGACGGCGCCGAGGTGGTGCTGGTCAACGACTACGAGTACGCCGTCTTCAGGGAGAAAACCGGGCTCTCGGACGCCGAGGTCCTCCGGCTGGCCCGGATCTGGGTGGTGACCCTGGGCGAGAAGGGGAGCCGGATCCTGGTCCGGGGCGGCGAGCGCCTGGAGGTGCCGCCGGCGAAGGCCCGGGAGGTGGTGGACCCGACCGGTGCCGGGGACGCCTATCGGGCGGGATTCGTGGCCGGGCTGCTGCGCGGCCTCGACCTCGGCGTGTGCGGGCGCCTGGGGAGCGTCTCGGCGGTCTACGCGGTCGAGCGCTACGGTACGCAGGCCCACCGTTTCACGCCTGAAGAGCTCGCCGCGAGGTACCACGAGAGCTTCGGGTAGGACGTCCGCCGGCCTCGGTCCAGATCACCAGGAGCCTGACGATGAACCGTCTCCGACTGCGGTGCTTGCTCGAGTCTCTGACCCTGGCGCTCGCCCTGATGGCCTGGGGCGCCGTCGGTGTCCATGCCCAGGGGGAGACGGCGCCGGCCGAGGACCCCTCGCACTGGGCGCTCCTCGCCGCCGAGCGCCTGCCGGTGCTCGAGGTCTGCCGCCCCGAGGGCGCCGAGGAGGACATGCTCTGCGGCACCTTGAGCGTGTGGGAGGACCGCGAGGCCGCGGCTGGCCGCAAGATCGACCTCAACGTGGTCGTGGTCCCGGCGCGCAACGCCGAGCCGGAGCCCGATCCGGCGGTGCCGGTCGGCGGCGGCCCCGGGGAGGGGGTCACGGGCGCCGCGCCCGACGTTCCGAGGCAGTGGACCGACGTGCTGGCCCGCAGGGACGTGCTCCTGGTCGACCAGCGCGGCACCGGGAAATCGAACGGCCTGTTCTGCGCCTTCGGCATCACCCCGGAGGACCCCCAGCCGGGCTACG
>DATKCC010000148.1:0-4526 GCA_035513375.1 Thermoanaerobaculia bacterium
CCGCTGGCGGCGCGGGGCGAGGCGACGCGGGGCCGGGTCGTCGACCCCCTGATGACCGTCGCCCGGAGGTTCCGGGAGATCGTCGAAGGCCGCTATCCGTAGGGTGCGGCTTGCCGCACCGGCGGGGGTTCGGTCGCCGAATTCCGGTGCGGCAAGCCGCACCCTACATCTGGCCGGGGCAGGGAGAGGCCGTACCCGGTGGTACTCTTCCGCCGATGGCTCAGCAGACCCAGGGCACCGTCTTCGCGCTCGCCGGCCGGCTCGGCCGCCGCTTGCGTTTCCCCCAGCTCTTCACCTTTGTGCTGGTGCTCTTCCTGCTCAACGTGGTGATCCCCGACCCCATCCCCTTCATCGACGAGATCCTACTCGGCCTGCTCACCGTCCTGCTCGGCTCGATCCGCCCCAAGGAGCCCCTCGACGAGCCGCGCGTCGAGAAGAACGTCACCCCGCGGAAGGACTGAGCCGTGGGCCGGATCAGGCGTCGGCCGGCTTGATCTTCGACGGCGTGATCCAGGTCTTGCCGTCCGCTTCGGCGAGGGTGCCCTTCATCTTCACGGCCTTCCTCCCCTCGCAGGTGTGGCCGGCCTCCTTGGCGATCTCGTTGGCGGTCACGAAGTACAGGGACTCCTCGCCGTCCTCGCCTTCCACCACCAGCACGTCCTGGCACTTCTCGAAGCCCTCGAGCTTCAGGGTGCACTTGGCGCACACCAGGTCGCCGGAGAGGGTCACGACGCCGTCCGCCTCCTCGGCGAGGAGCGGGGCGCCGAGCGCGGCGATGCGGATCGGCACCTCGAGCCCGGCCCACTGCAGGACGATGCCGTCCTCGGCGGCGGCGAAGGTCAGCTCCTCGACCGGCTCGCCCGGGCGTGGGGTCACCTCGACCCGCAGGGCGTCCTCGGCCTGGTCGTAGCTCATGGCGCCCCACTGCTTGGCGTTGCGGTTGACGACCACCGTCCAGCGCTCCTCGCCCGGAATGGTGAAGAGCGCGTAGGTGCCGGCTGGGAGGGACTCGCCCTCGACCTCGACCGGTGCCCCGACGGAGATCGTCGTGGGCTCGTCGGCCCCGGTCCTCCAGACCTTGCCATAGGGGACGAGGGCGCCCCAGATCTCGCGGCCCCGGATCTGGGGCCGGCCGTACTCGACCACCACCTCGACGCCGTCCACGGTGGCGGCAAGCCGTCCGTTCTTGCTCCGGCGGTTGGTGTCGTCGCCCCGTTGCGCGAGGGCGGGGACGGCGGCGGCGAGGAAGGCGAGGACGAGAGCGAGGGGGGCGAGGGCGTTGCGGCGCAGCATGGGGATCCTCCGATCGGTTGGTGGACGGCGATCACCGCCCGGGATCGACGAGCTACGGCATTGTAGCGGAGGGCCGGGGCCCGGCGATAGCGCGGAGAGCGCGGCCGCGGGGCGTGCCCTCGCCCCCCGGCGACCGCCGCCCGGGGGCGCCGGCGGCTCGTCGCAGGTCGCGATCCGGTCACAGGGTCCAGGCGTAGCCGATCTTGGCGAAGAAGGTGCGCGCGGTCTGGGTCAGAGAGACGTCCTCGAGGCCGAGGCGGGCGTCGGAGTAGCCGAGGAAGAGGACCGTCTGCGGGTTCACCTTGTACGAGAAGAGGAGCTGGGTGAAGAGATCCTCGACCCGGGGCTCGACCGGGAAGGTGAAGAGCGCCGGGTCCTGCTGGAGGTCGAAGTACTGGAAGATCGCACGGACGAAGGTCCGGGTGCTGAGGTTGTAGACCGCCCGGAGCTCGGTCAGGTTGGCCTCCAACAGCTCACCGCCCTCGACCTCGAGACGGCGGAAGTTGTGGCTCGCCCGCAGGTTCACGTGGCGGCCGAGCTTGAGCTCCACCGACGGCCCGACCTGGAACCCGTCCGCCGGCCGGTTGTTCTGGAAGTCCACCGTCTCGCCCAGGTCGGTGAAGAGGGTCACCCGAAGCGCGCCCGAGGGCTGGAGCTCGGCGAAGAGCTGTCCGCGCCAGAGATCGTCGTAGAGGACGCCGCCGAAGAACTGCTGGTGGTTCTTGAGCGAGACCTGGGCGAACGACTGGAGCGGGCCGCTGAAGTTGGCGTAGAGGTCGAGGTTGCGGTCGGTCAGTCGGCCCGAATGGTCCTCGACCCGGCGGGTGTAGAGGCCGATCGCGAAGCGGTTGAAGAAGTCCTCGGCCTCGCCCCAGAAGTGCCGCTGGACCACCCCCTGGGCTTCACGCACGTCGACCCGCGGCACGAACCCGCTGTCGGCGCGGAACGAGGGATCGAGATCCTGGTACGAAGCCGACCAGAACCAGTTGCGGGTCTCGTGGTCCCAGCCGGCCAGGAAGGCGTAGCCGCGGTCCTCCTCGAGCGTCGCCCGCAGAGCGGCGTCGAGCGCCTCGGGGTAGCGGGTCTCGGAGCCCAGGATCTGGACGGTCAGCCGGTCCGAGGGGCCGAAACGATGGACGGCGTCGAGCCCGAAGACCCGGTTGTGGTAGGCGTCCCCCTCGCGGCCGGCGTAGAGGGCGCCGACGGTGGTCTCGGCGCCGAAGTCCCGGCGGAAACGGACGACCGAGCCGGTCACCCCACCGTCGAGCGCCGCGATCCGGCTGCCCTGATTGGTCGGCACCAGCACGGTGTTGACGCCGTCCTCGGTGACGAAGGCGCCGTAAGCGTTGGCTCCCTGCTTGGCCGCGCCCTTGAGGCCCCACCTGGGATCGGCCACGGTGCGGGTGAAGACCGCCCGGATCGGTGTCGTGAAGAGATCACCCCCTTCGAGGAAGAACGGCCGCTTCTCGGGAAAGAAGAGGGCGAAGCGCTCGTTGACCGCGAGCTGGGCGACGTCGGCCTCGACCTGGGAGAAGTCGGGGTTGAGGGTGCCGGAGAGGGTGACGTTGGGGGAGACGCCCCAGCGGGCGGTGACCCCGGGCTCGAGCTCCTCGTCGCCGCTCTCGAGGCCGCCGGCGGGGAAGCTGGACAGCCGGTCGGTGCGCAGCGCGGTGATCGTCGGTGTGACCTGGAGGTTGCGGCCGGGCTCGAGGTCCTCGAAGCCCGAGATCTTGGTGGCCTGGCAGAGCAGGCAGTTGTTGCCGCGCTCGCGGGAGTTGGAGGCGAGCCGGTGGCGGACGCTCCGGGGGTAGGAGCGGCCGATGTCGAAGCCCCAGGTCTGCTCGCCAGCGGTCGCGGGGAATCGGAGCTGGTTGAAGGGAACGGCCACCTCGACCACGTAGCCCTCCTCGGTGATGCGGCCCGCCGAGTCCCAGATCATGTCGTAGGAGAAGTCCTCGATCCCTTCGCTCTGGCTGAACAGGGCATCGGCCTGGACGCCGAGTGGGTTGACCCGGAGCTGGAAGCCGCGCCGTTCGTCGTTGAAGGTGTCGAGGATGAGCAGGACGTGGTCGTCCTGGACGAAGGTGTTGATCGAGTCCCGGTCCATGAGGTTGGCGCGGATCGCGGAGGGCTCCGGGTCGAAAGCGCGCCAGGCGAGATAGAGGTTGTCGTCGTCGTAGGTCACCAGGAAGTCGGTCTCGACCGGCGGCGCCACGTTGTCGCCCGGGTTCCACTCGCAGGGCAGCGCGAAGGAGAGCGCGTCCTGCCAGGCCGGCTCGTCGAGCACGCCGTCGACCTCGATCGCGGAGGTTGCGCGCCGGGCCTCGAAGTCCCGCGGCTGGGCAAGGCAAGCGGGAGCCGGCCCGGCGGCGGGCGTGGGGGTCTCGGGGGTCGCCGCCTCGGGACCCTCCTGGGCGGCGGCCGGAGCGGCGGCGGAGACAAGGGCCGCGAGGGCGGCCAGGACGAGCGCTGGGACGGCGAGACGCTTCGGGATCATTGACACCTCCGGCCTCTTCTACTGCCGTCGGCCGCCGAGGTTTCATCGGCAGCGGGACCCTGCTTCAGACGTAGGGTGCGGCTCACCGCACCGGATCGAGGTTAGGAGGCTCCCCGAGTAAAAGTCCTCAACCCCGGGTAAAAACTTGCTCTCACCAGACCTTGCAGAGGAGGCCCTTGAGGTAGCGCCCCTCGGGGAAGGGCAAGGCTACGGGGTGGTCGGAGGCCTGGTTGAGGCGGCGGAGGATGCGGGCGTCGCGGCCGGCGTCGACGGCGGCGTCGGCGACGATCTTCTGGAAGAGCTGGGACTCGAGCACCCCGGAGCAGGAGAAGGTGGCGAGGTAGCCGCCCGGGGCGAGGAGCTGGAAGGCGAGGAGATTGACGTCCTTGTAGCCGCGGGCGGCGGCCTCGATCCGGCTCCGGGAGTCGGCGAACTTCGGCGGGTCGAGGACCACCAGGTCGAAGCGGCGCTCCTCGGCCCGGAAGGCGCGGAGGACCGAGAAGACGTTGCCCTCGACGAGCTCGGCGCCAGCCCCGTCCGGTTGACCGAGCCCGGAGGCCGCGAGGTTGCGGCGGAGCTCCGCGAGGAAGGCGGCCGAGGACTCGACGTGGGTGACTTCGGCGGCACCGGCCGCCTGGGCGGCGAGGCCGAAGCCGCCGGTGAAGGCGAAGGCGTTGAGCACCCGGGCGCCGGCGGCGTAGCCGGCGACGATCGCCCGGTTCTCCCGCTGGTCGAG
>DATKCC010000149.1:0-6866 GCA_035513375.1 Thermoanaerobaculia bacterium
GACATCTGACCGAGCTCGGCGACCTGCTCGAGATCCAGGGTGCCAACCCGTTCCGGGTTCGGGCTTACCGCAATGCCGTGCGGACGATCGAGGCCCAGACCACCCCGCTCGCCCGGTTCGCTGACGAGGGCCGGGCCCTCACCGACCTGCCGGGGATCGGCAAGGAGATGGCGAGCCACATCGACGAGCTGTGCGCGAGCGGCAGGCTCGCCGTGCTCGAGGAGATGCTCCAGCACGTCCCGGCCTCGTTGATCGAGCTCGTGCACCTCCACGGCGTCGGCCCCAAGAAGGCGAAGCAGCTCTGGGACGAGCTCGGGGTCGAGACCGTCGACGCGCTCGAGATCGCGGCCAGGGAGGGCCGGGTCGCCGCGCTCGCCGGCTTCGGCGCCAAGAGCCAGGAGAAGATCCTCGCCGGAATCGCGGAGTACCGCCAGCACCGCAGCCGCTTCGCCCTCTGGGAGGCCGACCGTCTCGTCGAGCCGCTCCTCGGCTATCTGCGCTCCTGCCCCGAGGTCGAGCGCCTGGAGGTCGCCGGCAGCTACCGCCGGCGCCGGGAGACGGTCGGCGACATCGACCTGCTCGCCATCGCCTCCCAGCCGGCGCCGGTGATGGAGCGTTTCCTCGCCTACCCTCAGGTCGCCCGGGTCGAGATGAGCGGCGGCACCCGGGGGAGCGTCGCGCTCGGCTCGGGCCTCCAGCTCGACCTGCGGATCCTGCCGCCCGAGAGCTACGGCGCCGCGCTGGTCTACTTCACCGGCTCGAAGGAGCACAACATCCGCCTCCGCCAGCGCGGCCTCGACCGCGGGCTCCGCGTCTCGGAGTACGGAGTCTTCCGCGAGGAGGGCCGTGCTGCCAGGCCCGAGAAGGCCCACGAGCGGGATCCACTGGCCGGCGAGCGGGTGGCCGGCGCGGAGGAGTCGGAGGTCTACGACGTTCTCGGCCTCGCCTGGATCCCGCCCGAGCTCCGCGAGGACCGGGGCGAGGTGGAGGCCGCGGCCGCGGGGGGACTGCCGCGGCTCGTCGAGCTCGGCGACCTTCGGGGCGACCTCCAGATGCACTCCACCTGGTCGGACGGCAAGGACTCGATCGAGGCGATGCTCGACGCCTGCGCCGCGCGCGGCTACGAGTACTTCGCCCTGACCGACCACTCGAAATCCCTGGCCATGACCGGCGGTCTCGACGCCCGGCGGCTCCGGGAGCAGTGGCGGGAGATCGACGCCGTCCAGGGCCGCCACCCGGAGATCCGCCTGCTCAAGAGCCAGGAGGTCGACATTCTCGCCGACGGCACCCTCGACACCGAGGACGAGGCCCTGGCCGGGCTCGATCTCGTGCTGGTCTCGATCCACTCCCGCTTCGAGCTGCCCGAGGATGCCCAAACCGAGCGGATCCTCAGGGCGGTCGCCCACCCCATGGTCAACATCCTGGCCCACCCGACAGGCCGGATCATCGGCCGGCGCAAGCCGTACGCCTTCGACGTCGAGCGGGTGCTGCGCGCCTGCGCCGAGCACAACGTGGCGGTCGAGCTCAACTCCCACCCCGAGCGCCTCGACTTGAAGGACACCCACCTGATCCGCGCCCGCGAGCTCGGCATCCCGATCGTCATCTCGACCGACGCCCACCGCGCCCGCGAGCTCGACCTCATCCGCTACGGCGTGGAACAAGCCCGCCGCGCCTGGCTCGAGCCGGCCCACGTGCTCAACACGCGGCCGGCGGACGAGCTGCTGCGGGCGCTCGAGAAGTAGGGTGCGGTCCTGGTGCTCCGGCCGTGGCTGGCCGGGGCGCCGGCCGTATAAGATCGGCGCCTCGGCGCGACAGGATGCATCAGGTACCGGAAACGCCTCCTCAGGAGCCACTATGAAGCCTCTCTCAGCCCCATCCGCGAGCCACAGGGCCGGCAGCGCCCCGGGTCTGGCAGGCCTCGCCTGCCTGCTCGTCGCCGCCGCCCTCCCGGCCGGAGGGCAGGATCTGGCCTCATTCGAGGCCCGGACCACCGTCCGCACCCTCGACAACGGCTGGACCTTCGTCATCGTCGAGCGGCCCAAGGCGCCGGTCTTCTCCTTCGCCACCGTGGTCGACGTCGGCGGCGCCCAGGAGGTGCCCGGGATCACCGGCCTCGCCCACATGTTCGAGCACATGGCCTTCAAGGGCACTCCGGCGATCGGCACCACCGACTGGCCGGCCGAGCGCGAGGCCCTGGGCCGGCTCGAGGCCGCCTACCAGGCCTACCAGGCCGAGCGCCTCTCCCGGAACCCCGATCCCGAGCGGCTCGCCGCCCTGGAGGCCGCGTTCCGCGAGCGCCAGGACGAGGCTGCCGCGTACGTGGTGCAGAACGAGTTCGACGACTACCTCGAGCAGAACGGCGCGGTAGGGGTCAACGCCTTCACCGCCTCCGATCTGACCGGCTACCTCTACTCGTTGCCAGCCAACAAGGTCGAGCTGTTCGCCTCCCTGGAGTCCGAGCGCTTCCTCCACCCGGTGTTTCGGGAGTTCTACCAGGAGCGCGACGTGGTCCAGGAGGAGCGGCGCCTGCGGACCGACTCGAGCCCGGTCGGCCGGCTGGTCGAGCAGTTCCTGACCACGGCCTACCAGGCCCACCCCTACGGCCAGCCGGTCGTGGGCTACATGAGCGACCTCCAGGCGATCACCATGACCGACGCGGAGGCCTTCTTCGATACCTATTACGCGCCGTCGAACATGGTCACCGCGATCGTCGGCGACGTCGACGCCGAGACCCTGGTGCCGGCCCTCGAGCGCTACTTCGGGCGCATCCCCCGGCGCGCCGACCCGCCGGCCCTGCGCACGGCCGAGCCGCCGCAGATCGCCGAGAAGGTGGCGACTCTCGAGGAGGCCTCTCAGCCGTTCTACGTGGAGGGCTACCACAAACCTTCGATCCGCCACCCGGACCAGGCGGTCTACGACGCGATCGACGACGTCCTGACCCGCGGGCGCACCTCCCGCCTCTACCGCTCCCTGGTCCGCGACCAGCGCCTGGCGGTCGCGGTCCAGTCGTTTTCCGGCTTTCCGGGCGACAAGTACCCGAATCTGTGGGCGGTCTTCGTGGTACCCGCGCCCGGTGTGTCGAACGAGCTTATCCAGGCCGAGATCCACGCCGAGCTCGAGCGCTTGAAGAGCGAGGAGGTGAGCGACGCCGAGCTCGCGCGGTTCAAGACGCGGGCGAAAGCGGACCTCATTCGCCAGCTCGACTCGAACCAGGGCATGGCGATCCAGCTCGCCGACTATCACCGCCTCTACGGCGACTGGCGGGAGCTGTTCCGGGGCCTCGACCGGATCGAGGCGGTGACCCAAGCGGACGTCCGCCGGGTGGCGGCCCAGACCCTGAAGGCCACCAACCGCACAGTCGCCCAGATCGTCAACCGCCCGGCGGCGCCACAGCCCGACGCCGAGGCGCCCCCGGAGCCGGCTTCCGCGCCGAGCTCCTAGACCGGAGACCGACACCATGGCACTTCCTCTGCGCGCGCTCCCGCTCTGCGCCCTCGCCCTCGCCGCCGGCCTGCCTCCGTCCATGCCGGCGCTGGCCCAAGTGGCACCCCCGGTCGAGCGCCCCGAAGACCTCGTCTTCCCGCCCTTGCCCGACTTCGAGCTCCCCAGCCCGCGGCGGGTCGAGCTCGGCAACGGCATGGTCGTCATGTTGCTCGAGGATCACGAGCTGCCCCTCGTCCAGGCGGTCGCACTGGTCCGCGCCGGGGGCCGCCTCGAGCCGGCCGAGAAGGTGGGCCTCGCCCGGGTCGCCGGCTCGGTCGCCCGCACCGGCGGCACCGAACGGATGAGCCCGGACGAGCTCGACGACTTCCTGGAGGGCAAGGCCGCGGTGGTCGAGAGCAGCGCCGGCGAGGCTCAGACCCGGGTCTCGATGAGCGCCCTGGCCGAGGACTTCGCCGAGGTTCTCCGAGTCTTCGCCGACGTCCTCCGGCGGCCGGCGTTCTCGCCGGACCGCATCGAGGTCGCGCTGACTCAGGAGCGGTCCGGGGTCGCGCGCCAGAACGACAGCCCGCAGTCGATCCTCTTCCGCGAGCTCGACGAGCAGGTGTACGGCCCCGACTCCCCCTATGCGCGGACGCCGACCTACGCCACCCTGGCCGCGATCGATCGGGAGGACCTCGTCTCCTGGCACCGGCGCCACTTCCGGCCGGAGCAGGTGATCCTCGGCCTGGTCGGCGACTTCGACTCCGAGACGGCGCTCGCCCTGGTCCGCGAGGCCTTCGGCGACTGGCAGGCGCCGTCCGGCGGCGAGCAGGCCGACACCGAGGAGTTGGGCGCGGCGGCAGGGACGGCCGGGCTTTACCGGGAGGAGCCGAGCCCCGGTGTGTTCGTCGCCGAGAAGGGCGACGTCAATCAGTCGAGCATCGCGCTCGGCCACCTCGGGATCCTGAAGAGCCATCCCGACTTCTACGCCGTCGAGGTGATGAACGAGGTGTTCGGCGGCAGCATGACCTCGCGGCTGTTCTCCGAGGTCCGAACGCGCAAGGGCCTCGCCTACGCTGTCTCCGGGCGTGTCGGGAGCGAATGGGACTTCCCGGGCGTCACCCTGGTCTTCACCACGACCAAGGTCGAGACCACGGGCCAAGCGATCCGCGCCCTACTCGATGAGGCCCGGGGCATGGCGGCGCGGCCGCCCTCGGACGACGAGGTCGAGCGAGCGAAGCGGGCGATCCTCAACTCCTTTGTCTTCCGCATCGACTCGCCGCGCGGGGTCCTCGAGCAGCAGCTCACCTTCGAGTATTTCGGCTATCCGCTCGACTGGCTCTCCAGCTACCGCGACCGGATCGAGGCCGTGACCGCCGAGGAGGTCCGCCAGGCGGCTTCCCGACACCTCCACCCCGATGCCTTCTCGATCGTCGTCGTCGGCCCGGCCGAAGGGCGGGACGAGGATCTCGGCGGCTTCGGCCCGGTCCGGCAGCTCGATATCTCGATCCCGGGGCCGCCCGCTCCCTAGCCGCCATGACCCCGCTCCCGCACCGTCCGATGTAAGAGCTTCCCCGCCGCCGCGTAAAACGGCGTCTCCCACCGCGGTTCTTGCAAGCTCTCCCCGCGATCGTTCGGGGAGCTCCTGGCCGGCCTGCCCCTGGCACACCTCTTGCGCTTGTTCAGGGCCAAACCAGCCGTCGCACTCCTGGGCGGCGTCTGGTCACATCGCCCGGGGCCGATCCGGGCACCTTCGGAACGCTCGCCCGATTTGGAGGATCCGCCGTGACGTACTCCGAGCCAGCAGCCACCGGGGTCGCGAGCCGACCCGTCCTAGCTCCGGAGGGGGATCTCGTCAACTCACCGTCGCAGGTCATGGAGCGTCCGCTACAGGTCTCCGAGTGGACCACGGGCCGCCCGCGGCGGATTCTGATGACGACCCAGACCACACGACCGGCCTGGGACCACCGCCTGGAGCTCTCGGGGCTCCTCGGACGCTCTGGGATCGAGGTGGCGCTCGCCACGCTCGGTGAGCCGCCCACGAACGTGCAGCTCGAGGAGACGCTCCGCATCCCCAGCCTCCAGGTCTTCCCCGGCCGGTTCGCCAACGGCTGGAAGGACGACGGCTGGAACGAGGTCGAGCGCGCCGCCGCCTGGCTTCTGCACCTCGAAGAGCACGTCGAGCCGGACATCGTCCACCTCGACTCCTACGCCCTGGGCGCCGTACCGTTCCGGGCGCCGAGGCTGCTCGAGGGGCACCACTGCCCGGTTTGCCGCGACCAGGCCCTCTCGGGCGCGACGGCCTCGGTCCTCTGGGAGCGGTATCGCCAGGCCGTGCAGTGCGCCCTGCGAGAATCCCGCATGGTGGTGACCCCCACGGTCACGGCCCTCGACGAGCTCACCCGCGCGTTCGGCGCCCTGCCCGAGTTCCGGGTCATCCCGGCCGGGCGTTGCCCACGGCGCTTCCAGCCCGGCAACAAGGAGGATCTGATTCTCGCGGCCGGCTGTTTCGGCGACGAGGCCCAGAACCTCCCGGCTCTGGAGGCGGTCGCCGCCGACGTCGCCTGGCCGGTGGCGGTCCTGGTGGAGGACCCCGCCGGCGAGACCGCCGCCGGCCCGCGGTCGGTGCGGGTCCTCGAGCGCCCCTCGAGGGATCGGCTGACCTCGTGGTACGCCCGCGCCTCGGTCTTCGCCCAGCCCTGTCGCTATGAGCCCATGGGACTCTCCGCACTCGAGGCGGCGCTCGCCGGCTGCGCCCTGGTGCTGGGGGACGTCCCTTCCCTGCGGGAAACCTGGGAGGGGGCAGCCCTCTTCGTCGTTCCGGGCGATCCGTCCGACCTGAAGCGGGCCCTGGAGCTCGTGATCAACGAGCCCAAGGGGCGTCGCGGCCTCGCCCAGCGCGCCCGTACCCGGGCACTGCTGCTCTCGCCCGAACGGCGCGCGGCAGCGTTCCTGGAGGCCTACGCCGACGTGCTGCGGGAGAAGTCGGGCGCGAGCTCGGCCCTACGGGCGAGCTGATCCTCCAATCCCCTCGCCCTCGATCCCTCTCCCCCCTGCGCAGGGGGGAGAGGGACGCCAGCACCCGCACCAGCTCCGCCTGGGCTTCGCATGGACGGCACCGCGGCCTACCGAGCTCCGCGGAACCGGAAGGAATGCCGACTCAGGATGTAGGGATTACGGTGCGGTCGCCTTGGGGGTCGAGCCGTGGGCGGTCTTCGGGCCGGAGAAGGAGCGCTGGATCGCCGGCCGACGCCTTGCCGGCCTCCACCCAGCCGAAGCGCGTGAGGAGCGAGCCGGCGAGGGCGGACACCGCCGCGGCCTTGCGTCGACCGAGGATCCGGAGGGCAAGCGGCACCGGACCCGAGAGCAGGCCCCCGGCCCGGACGATGGCGCCGCTGCGGCCGCGCTTCAGGGGCTCGAAGGCCGGATCCCGGTCGGCTTCG
>DATKCC010000150.1:0-6981 GCA_035513375.1 Thermoanaerobaculia bacterium
TGCGCCGCGGGGCGCCGGGCCCGCCAGGGACAGCCGAAGCGGTCTGCCCCTGGAGGCGAGCGGTCCGGCCAGACGCTCGACCAGGCAGCGCGCCACCAGGCCGAAGGTGAGGCGCGGGTTGAGCTCGCCCAGCGGCTGGAAGGCCGCGGTGCCGTCGGGGCGCCGCCAGCGGTAGGAGTCCAGGCCGAACGGGCCGGTGTAGCCAGCGGACCGGAGCCGCGCGGCGGTCGCCTCGAAGCTCGCCTGCAGGAGCTCCGCCTCCACCGGCCGGAGCCCGAGCGCTTCGGCGTCCCGCTCGAGGTCGTACTCGCGGTGCACCTCTCCGGCCGGCGCGGCCGGTAGGACGATCGCCCGGAAGGCGCCGCGCCGGTCGACCTCGAGGCCGTGGCCACCGGCGGGCAGCAGGGACGTTCGGCCGAGGAGACCGGCGCAGCCGAAGTCTGCGAGCCGCTCGACCCAGGGCTCGAAGAGGAGCGCCCCGTGGCGCTCGAACAGCCCCTCGAGGCGCCGGCGGATCTCTGGCCGCCGGAGCTCTTCGGGGCTCGCTCCCAGATGGCGCTCCCGCCCCGCCGCCGAGTAAGGTGCCTTCACCACCCATCGGCCGGAGCT
This sequence comes from Thermoanaerobaculia bacterium, assembly GCA_035513375.1. Lineage (GTDB taxonomy): Bacteria > Acidobacteriota > Thermoanaerobaculia > Multivoradales > DATKCC01 > DATKCC01. The sequence goes on from DATKCC010000150.1 coordinate 610, forward strand.
CACCATCACCCCCGATCGCCGATCGCCGGAAGCGAGGTGGGCCTCGAGCTCCCCGAGATCGGCCACCAGCCGCGACCCGGGGAGGGCGCGACCCAGGTCCCGGGCCAGCTCGAGGGCGAAGCTCCGGTGGGCGACCCGGCCGACGACTACCAGGGTAGGCTGCGGCACCCGCCAGAGCGCCTCGTGGAGAGGCCCACCGGGGGCCTCCGAGCTCTCACCGCAAAGGCTCGCTCCCTCCTCCCCCTGGCCGCTCGAGTACTTCGACTCGCGCTCCCAGCGCTGCCGGAGAGCCTCCGCCCGCGTGCCATGACCCCAGGCGAGAAGCGCGCGGGCCGGTGCGAGCACCTCCGCGGGGCCGTGCTCGAGGACCGGAACCGGCAGGCCGGGGAGCTCGGGGAGCCTTCCCGCGTCGAGCGGCGCCGGCAGCCAGAGCCGGTCGCCGGGCTGGCAGAAGACCCGCAGCAGGGAGCCGGCGGCGGCCGCCGCCTGCCGAGCGGGAGGAGTCAGGCTCCGCAGCGGCCCCCGCGGCCCGAATGCGGCTCGCAACTCCTCCTCGAAGTCGAGGTTCGCGAGGATGAGCCGTGGCGGCGCGGCGTCGCCGCCGAGCCCGGTCAAGCCTCGCTCTCCTCCAGCCGGCGGATGAACTCGGGGTCGAGACCCGCCGCTTCTCGGCCCTTGCGGTGGAAGCTCGCCCCCCTGGCCTTGGCCGGGCGCAGCGGCCAGGTGAGGCTCCGCCGGTAGGCCTCCCACGGGCTCTCGCCCTCCTCGCGGAACCGATCGAGCCAGCGCCAACCGAAGCGCACGTGCTCGATCTCGTCCCGATGCACCCGCTCGATCACCGCCGCGGTCTTCGCGTCGCCCGCCCGTCGCGCCGCCTCGGCGCCGTCGGTGGTGTGGTCGAGGTTCGCGTTCTCGAAGGTGAGGGACATGGCGCAGATGAAGTCCCGGGGCGATCGGATCGCAGGCGTCTTGCCCCAGAAGTAGCCGGTCACCGGGAGGTCGCCAAAGCCGACCCCGAGGCTCCGACAGCGAGCGATGTACATGCGGGTGTGGCGCTGCTCGTCCCGGAGGATCGCGGCGAGCCCGCGGCGGAGCTCCGCCGGGGCCTCCGGGAAGGTGAGGAGCGCCCAGGCGAAGAGCTCGGCCGCTTGGAGCTCGTGGTTGGCGAGGGCGTGCAGGATCCGCCCCCGCTGCTCCGGGTCGGCCATGCCCGCGAGCGCCGGCACCCGGACCCGCGACGCCGGCACGATGGCGAGCCCGGGCGGGCGACCCGGTTGAGCGAGGCGCAGCGCCGGACCCGGCCGGCGGTCGCTCAGGGCGGCCCAACCGCTGGTCGGCGGGCCGAGCTTCTCCTCGAGGTCCTCGGAGGTGACGAGACGATGCGCGAAGTCTCGGAGCTCCACATCGGCTCCCGAAGGTGTCGCCGACGCCCGGTCAGCCGGCGCCGCGGCCGTCAGCCGGCGAGGCCAGGTCCTGGTAGAGACCCTGAAGGACGTCGAACAGCGCAGTGAAATCGGCCTGCCGCTCGCCGTGGGTCGTCGGCGTCATGCCGGCGAACTGCCGAGCCTGGACCTCCTTGGCGAAGCCCAGGACTGACAGACGGAGGTCGGTGTACTGGGCGGACCAGAGGTTCGGCGGGAGGGTCGCCATGCCGTGCTCGATGAGGCTCCGGACGAGCGCCTCGAAGTCCCCGCGGTCGAGCCGGCGTAGTTCGATCGGCCCGAGGGTACCAGCGGCCGAATAGCGTTGGAGCTCGGCTTCGAGACCATGCATTCGCAGGATCCACCCCGGGGCCTCGGCGCCGGCCGGCTCGGCGGGGCGGCGATGCACCTGGAGCTCGAGAGCGCGGCGATCGAGCTCGCCCTCCTGGAGCTTGCGGAGCCCTTCGCTGAGGCCTCCCACCGTCAAGCCGTCGCCCGCCACTTCCTCCCCTGCCGCCAGGATCTCGTAAGCCAGACGCCGGAGGGCTTCCGAGACCTCCCCCTTGTCGAATTGCCGGACCTCTTTGGCCTCCCCGGCGGCGGCGAGGCGAACCTGGCAGATCATCCGGGCCGGTTGGCCGGACCCCTCCGGGGCCGGCGGAGTCTTCGGCCCTTCGGGTGATCTTCCGAACTCCTCCGCCCAGTCGGAGAAGCCGGAGCTCCGGAAGGACTCGAGAATCCCCTCCATGCGGTTCGGCGACAGGCGAATCTGCCACCGGTCGCCCCAGAAACCGAGGCCGTCGCTGAACAGCTCCAGCGAGCGCCAGCCTCCGTCCGTGAGACAGCCCACGGTGATCCGGAGATCGGGCACCTCCTCGAGCGCGACCTCGCCGGCGAGGAGCCGCGCGAGCGCGGCGGCCGGCTCGGCATCGGCGGCGCTAGCGCGAGCCTCTGCAGCGACCGCGGACATGGCGAGCAGAGCGAGAGCGAGGCTGGCCTGGAGCGTCGTCCGGATGAAGCGCGGCATGGTTCCCCTTCGGTGGCGATCGGCGGGCAGCCGGCGGGTTGCAGCGCTTATACCACAGGCGGGAGTACCGGGTGGGTCAACTCATGCGGGTCAGCGTCTGACCCTTTGGGTCAGACTTTGCCCCACCTCGGGTGGGTCCGCGAAGCCACCGGCCCCCAGTCTCGGGCAATCAGCCGCGCGTCGGACTCCAGGCACCCTTCTTGCTCGGCTCCTCGACCAGCTTTCGAAGTCCGATCCGAACCCTGCGAAATCGGCAGGGGATTCCTCGTCCATCCGAATGAGAGGAGACTGCATATGCGATGTCGCACGACACCCTGCCTGGTAGTGGGGCTCGCCCTACTGCTCGGCTCCACCGCCTACGCCGCAGGCCCACCGTCCGACGTGCCGGTCAGGTCCGGCCAGGAAGTCAGCAGGGGCGTCTCCCCGCCGCTGCGGGACGTCACGCCCCAGGCGCCGATCCCGTTCCTGCCCCGCCAGGTCCCCAATCAGGTCAAGTTCCGGCCTCCTGGGGCCGGTCCCACGACCGCCGGCCCGGACGCGGCGCGCCAGACGACCACCGGAAGCGAGTCGGTCACCGCCGCCGCGACCCCGGCGCCGATCCTCAGCTTCGAGGGCACCTCCGACGACGACAACGCGGCGGTCATCGGCGGCCGGGTCGTCCCTCCGGATACCGAAGGGGACGTGGGGCCGAACCACTACGTCCAGATGAACAACCTGATCTTCGAGATCTTCGACAAGAGCGGCAACTCTGTGCTGGGGCCCCTAGCCAACAACGCGCTCTGGCAGGGCCTGCCTTCGGGGAGCGCCTGCCGCGAGAACAACGACGGCGACCCGATCGTGCTCTACGACCAGGGCGCTGACCGCTGGCTCCTGTCGCAGTTCGCCATTACCAGCGACGGCATCCAGTGCGTCGCGATCTCCCAGACCGGCGATCCCACGGGCGCTTACTACCTCTACGAGTTCAACATCAGCCCGACCTGCTTCAACGACTACCCGAAGCTGGGGGTCTGGTCGGACGGCTACTACCTGACGGCCAACGAGTTCTGCCGGACGAACCCCGGCCCGTTCGGCTTCCAGTTCCGTTCGGCGATCGCCGTCGCCTTCGAGAAGCCGGCGATGCTCAACGGCCAGTCGGCGGATTTCGCGGTCTTCGACATCTCCACCCCGGACGGCACCGCCTTCAGCATCCAGCCCTCGCACTGGGAGGGACCCACGGCTCCCGCCGCCGGGCGGCCGAACGTCTTCATCCAGGCGTTCGACGACGAGACCTGGGGCTCGGGCGGCGGTCCCGACGGCTACCAGCTCTGGGAGTTCTCCGCAAACTGGTCGACGAACAGCTTCTCGTTCAACCACCTGGGCCAGGTCAACACCACCGAGTTCGACGCAGCGCTGTGCAACTTCAACCCCTGCGTGCCGCAGCCCGGTAGCGGTGAGCTCCTCGACACTCTCTCCCAGTTCACGATGTACCGGGCCCACTACCGGAACTTCGGCGGCCACGAGACCCTGATCGTCAACCACTCGGTCGACGCGACCGGTGGTGACGTAGCCGGCGTGCGCTGGGCCGAGCTACGGAATACGGGCAGCGGCTGGTCGGTCCACCAGACCGGCACCTACGCCCCGGCCGACGGCCTCCACCGCTGGATGGGCTCGGCCAACATGGACGGCTCGGGCAACATCGCCGTCGCCTACTCGGCGTCGAGCTCGGGCCAGTTCCCCTCGATCCGGTACAACACGCGCGCGCCCGGAGACACCCTGGGCCAGCTCACCGGCGGCGAGCAGATCTGCTTCGCCGGCGCCGGCGCCCAGATCAACTCCTCGAACCGCTGGGGCGACTATTCGACGACCAGCGTCGATCCGGTCGACGACTGCACCTTCTGGATCACCAACGAGTACTACGCCAACACCGAGAGCTTCGACTTCAAGACCCGGATCTGCGCCTTCAAGATCGACGGGTGCGGCACCCCGACGAGCTGCGGCGACGGCACCTGCAACGGCAGCGAGACCCAGTGCTCCTGCCCCGAGGACTGCGGCGCGCCGCCGACCTCGGAGACCGGTCTCTGCACCGACGGCGTCGACAACGACTGCGACGGGCTGATCGACTGCAATGACGGCGACTGCAGCGGCGACGCCGCCTGCGCCGAGCCGTTCTGCGGCGACCTGCTCTGCGACCCGCTCCTCGGCGAGGACCAGTGCTCGTGCTCGATCGACTGCGGCGCCCCGCCGTCCACCGAGACCAACTGCTCCGACGGCATCGACAACGACTGCGACGGGCTGATCGACGGCAACGACCCCGACTGCCCGACCTGTTCGGCGGTCGGCGCGAGCTGCACCCTGGACAGCGAGTGCTGCTCCAACAAGTGCCGCGGTCCGAGCGGAAGGAAGACCTGCAAGTGAGCGGAAACCGGCGGCGAAGAGACGGCCGCGCGCGCCAGACCTTCGCCTGACGGGGGGCCGGGCGGTCGCGCCGGCCGAAACCGAAAGCAGTCATCCGGCCGGGGCCTGCGGGCTCCGGCCTTTTTTCGTCCGGCCGGCGCCCCCGGCGCCTCGTCGCCCACGGGTCTATACTGGCCCGGCGATGTCTAGGTTGCCCGCAGTCCGCGCCGCCGCCGGCCTGGCGCTCGCGGCGCTGAGTACCCTCCACGGGAGCCCCGCTACGGCGCAGGAGCCGCCGCCGGCCCCGGTGGTGAGCCCGGATGCCGTAGCCGCGCCGGCGCCGATCCGAATCGTGCCGCCGGCCGAGGCCCGCGGCCGGGTTCGGATCGACGCCATCGCGACCGATCCGGAGGTCGCGCGGGTTGTCTTCCTGGTCGACGGCGAGGAGGCCGGGAGCGACGGGCGACCCCCCTATCGGCTCCGCCTCGAGCTCGAGCCCGACTCGGGTCCCAGGACCCTCCGGGCCCTCGCCTACGACCGGGAGGGCCGCCATCTGGGAGAGCACGCGATCACCCTCGGCGCCGCGGAGCGGCCGTTCGAGGTGGCGATCCGGCGCCTGCTGGTCCGGGAGGCTGGGATCGGCGCCGACCGAGCCCGGCCCGGGACCTCGGAGGAGCTCGAGGTCGAGGTCGACGTCGCGGTGCCGCCCGGGGGGCGTCTCGACCGGCTGGAGATCTACCGCAACCGGGAGCTCGTGGCCCGACTACGGGAGCCGCCCTTCCGCGCCCGCTTCTCCACCTCCGAGCCGCACCCCGAGGACTATCTGCGGGCGGTCGCCCATCTCGCCGACGGCAGGGTCCGCGAGGACGCCCGGCCGATTGCCGCGGCCCGTGGTGGATCGGGCCACGGCGATCGGGTCGAGGTCAACCTTGTCGAGGTCTTCGCCGTCGCCACCGGCCGCGCGGGCGGCGCCGTCCACGGCCTCACCGCCGAGGACTTCCGGGTGCTCCTCGCCGGCCGAGAGCTGGCGATCGAGCGCTTCCAGGAGGCCCGTCAGGTGCCCCTGACCCTCGGTCTGATGGTCGACTCCTCGACCAGCATGCACTCGATCATGGAGCAGACGCGCACGGCCGCCGGACGGTTCCTCGAGCGGATCCTCGCTCCCGGCGACCGGGCGTTCCTGGTCGACGTGGACACCCGGCCCCGGCTCGCTCACCCGCTGACCGGCGATCCCACGGCGCTCACCGCGGCCTTCGGCGAGCTCGAGGCCGAGGGCGGAACCGCCCTCTACGACGCTCTGACCCTGGCGCTGCTCGAGCTCCGTCGCCACGCCGGACGGCGCGCCCTGGTCGCGCTCACCGACGGCCAGGACTCGACGAGCTTCCTCGGGCTCGGCCGCTGCCTGGAGCTCGCTCGGCGCTCCGGGGTGCCGGTCTACGTGCTGTCGGTCGGGGGGCTCGACGAGCGGACCACCCGCCCGGACCGCAACCTCCGCCTCGAGGCCTTCGCCCGCGACACCGGAGGGCGCCTCTTCCCGGTGATGAGCGCGAA
>DATKCC010000151.1:0-2419 GCA_035513375.1 Thermoanaerobaculia bacterium
CAGGCGATCTTCGAGTTCCAGACCTTCGTCTGCCAGCTCACCGGGCTCGACGTTGCCAACGCCTCGCTCTACGAGGGGGCGAGCGCCTTCGCCGAGGCCGTGCTGATGGCCGACCGGATCCAGAAGCGGCGGCGCAAGGTCGTGGTCTCGCGCGGGATCCATCCCCAGTACCGGGCGACCCTCGCCGCCTACGCCCGGAACCTCGAGCTGGAGATCGTCGAGGTCGGCTGGGACGAGCGCGGGCGGACCGACGCCGCGGCCCTCGAGCGGGCGGTGGATGCCGAGACGATCTGCGTCGCCGTCCAGTCGCCCAACTACTTCGGAGTCGTCGAGCCCTGGGGCGTCGGCTCCGAGATCGCCCACCGGGCCGGGGCGCTGTCGGTGGCGGTCGTCGCCGAGGCGCTGTCGATGGCGCTCCTCGCGAGCCCCGGCGCGGGCGGCTGCGACATCGCCGCCGGCGAGGGGCAGTCCTTCGGCCTGCCGCTCAGCTTCGGCGGGCCCTATCTGGGCTTGCTCGCGGCGCGGGAGGAGCACAAGCGGGCGATGCCCGGCCGCCTCGCCGGCGAGACCGTCGACGCCGACGGCCGGCGCGCCTGGGTGCTCACGCTCTCGACCCGCGAGCAGCACATCCGCCGCGAGAAGGCGACCTCGAACATCTGCACCAACCAGGCGCTCTGCGCCCTCGGCGCCACCATCTACCTGGCGCTCCACGGCCGGGTCGGCCTCCGGCGCCTGGCCGAGGTCAACCTCCAGCGCACGGCGGCCCTCCGGCGCCGGCTCGCCGCCCTCGCCGGCGCCGTCACGCCGGCCTTCGACGCTCCGGTTTTCAACGAGCTCACCGTGCGCTCGGCCGCCGAGCCGGCGGCGGCGCTCCTCGCCGGGCTCGAGGCCGAAGGGATCCTCGCCGGCGTGGCGCTCGGCGCCGACTATCCGGAGCTCGAGGACTGCTTCGTCCTGGCGGTGACCGAGACCAACCCGCCCGCCGACCTCGACCGCCTGGTCGAGGCGCTCGCGGCGCGGATGGCGGTGCCGCGGTCGGCGGTGGCGTCATGAGCGCGCCCGACCCGCGGGTGCCCGACGTCGCCTGGCGAAGCGAGGGGCTGCTCTTCGACCGCAGCCGCCCCGGGCGGATCGGGGTCACGGTGGCGCCGGCCGGGGTCGAGGAGCGGCCGCTCGCGGAGCTCCTCCCCGACGAGCTCCTGCGCTCCGAGATCGAGGGGATGCCCGAGCTCTCCGAGGTCGACGTCATCCGGCACTTCAGCCGGATCTCGCGCAAGAACTACTCGCTCGACCTCGGCCTCTACCCCCTGGGGAGCTGCACCATGAAGTACAACCCCAGGATCAACGAGGAGGTGGCGCGGCTGCCGGGCTTCGCCGAGAGCCACCCGCTCCAGCCGGCGGCTACCGTGCAGGGGAACCTCGAGGTCTTCTGGGCCCTGGAGCGCGCGCTCGTCGAGCTCACCGGCCTCGCCCGGGTGTCGCTCCACCCGGCGGCCGGCGCCCATGGCGAGTTCGCCGGCATCGTCATGGCCCGCGCCGCCCTCGACCGGCGGGGCGAGAGCCGCCGGTACGTCTTGATCCCCGACTCGGCCCACGGCACCAACCCGGCCTCGGCGCGGTTCGCGGGCTTCGAGGTCAAAGAGCTCCTGTCGAACGAGCGCGGCACCCTCGACCTGGCCGACCTCGAGCGCGAGATGACCGAGGAGGTTGCGGCGCTGATGCTGACGGTGCCCAACACCCTGGGCGTGTTCGAGAACCAGATCCGCCAGATCGCCGAGGTGGTCCACGGTAAGGGCGGCCTGCTCTACTGCGACGGCGCCAACTTCAACGCCTTCGTCGGCAAGGCGCGCCCCGGCGACATGGGGATCGACGTCCTCCACATGAACCTGCACAAGACCTTCACCACCCCCCACGGCGGCGGCGGCCCGGGCGCCGGGCCGGTAGGGGTGTCGGACGAGCTCGTGCCGTTCCTGCCGGTGCCGACGGTCGAGCGCGACGAGGAGGGCTTCTACCTCGACTTCGACCGGCCCTACTCGATCGGGCGGATCCGCTCGTTCCACGCCCAGTTCGGCATGCTGGTCCGGGCCCTCTCCTACATCCTGGCGATGGGCGGCGAGGGGCTCGCCCAGGTGGCGGAGAACGCGGTCCTCAACGCCAACTACATCCGCAAAGGGCTCGCCGGGACCTATCACCTGCCCTACGACTCGCCGTCGATGCACGAGGTGGTCTTCTCGGACAAGCTCCAGCACGACCGCCACGGCGTCACCACCCTGGACATCGCCAAGCGCCTGATGGACTACGGCTTCCACCCGCCGACCATCTACTTCCCGCTGATCGTCTCCGGCGCCCTGATGATCGAGCCGACCGAGACCGTCGGCATCCACGAGCTCGACAGCTTCGTCGAGGCGATGAAAGCGAT
>DATKCC010000152.1:0-2657 GCA_035513375.1 Thermoanaerobaculia bacterium
AGGCCTTCCAAGGCCTCCGGTGGGAGGCGGTAGCTCGGCTCCTCGAGCTCGTCGGCCTCCGCCAGGGGCTGGAGGTCCTCGCCGCTCACCAGCAGGTCGTAGGTCGTCCCTTCGGGAGCGCCGTCGTCGCCGAGCCGCCAGATCAGCACGGCCGCTTCCCGGGCGAGCGGCTCACCCTCGAGCAGCAGCGACTGGATTTCAATGTCCCCGCCGGCGCGGTAGACCGGCGGCTCCTCGGGCACCGTGACCACGCTCCACCAGAGGCCCGCGGCGAGGGCGGCCAGAACCAGCGTGGCCGCCGCGGCGACCGGCCGGAGGTACCAGGGCGAGCGGGTTCTGACGGATACCGGCTCCTCCCCGGCCGCCGCCTCCTCCTCGAAGGCCGCCGCCAGTCGCCAGGCCTCGGCGCAGTCGGGGCAGACCGCCAGGTGCTCGACCACCTCCCGGGTCGCCCCGGAGGGCAGCACGCCTCGGGTGGCGTCGTAGATCCGTCCCGGCTCCGGGCAAGCCGTTCCGGGCGGCGGCCCCCCGGTCCGGGCCTGGAAGGCTTCGCGCAGGGTGGAGTCGTGCTCGATCCCGTTCATCGTCGGCGTCCTCGGATCTGGTTCATCGGCCGTATCCGAGGCTTCCCAGGCATTCCCGGAGATCGGACAGGCCACGATAGATCAGGTTCTCGGCCTTCTTCAGGCCCCAGCCCATGAGCAGGCCCACCTCCCGGATGCGGTTCCCCTGGAGGTGCAGGGTCACCGCGAGGCGCCGGGGCCGGATCATCCGGCCGAGGCATTCGGTGATCGCCCGCCCGAGCTCCCCGGACTCGGAGAGCTGCTCCGGGTCGGGCGCGACGCTCGGGTGGGAGGGCTCCTCACCTTCGGCCTCCAGCGGGACCTCCCCGCGGCGGCGCCGGCGGCGGATCTCGTCCACCACGGCGCTGTGGGCCGCCCTCCGCAAGTAGAACGCCGAGAACTCCGCCTCTCCCTCACGCTTGCGCCGAATCTCCAGGACCCGCAGGAGCGCCGTCTGCACCAGGTCGTCGGCATCCGCCGCGAGCCACTGCGGGCAGATCCGCTCGACCGCCCGGACGAGCTGCCGGCGGAGCTCGGCGACATCCTGATCTAGGGAGGAGCTGGGGGGCTGGCTGAAGCCAGAGGACGAGCCATGACCCGGCCTCGTGGAGGAAGGGTTCATCCTAGGGAGCTAGGGGTCCGCAGGCGCGCAGCGATAGCGGGCCTCGTCTTCCAGGCGGTCGATTCAGGTTGCCGCATCGGCGACCCTATCTGAGGCTCAAGACCAGTGGGCACCGCCCCTGAGCAGCCTCCCGGCCATTGGGTTCCCTCGATCAGCGGCCTGTGGAACAGGCCCCGCATCGATCACGTGTCCGGTTTGTCCGGGTAGTCCGGTGGCGTCGTCGACTGACTACCTGAGCCAGGGCCGTACTCGGGTCCTGCCCCACCGCCCGGTGGCGTGGGGGAGCTTGAGGGCGCCGACTGGAGGGAACCACGTGGGCCGTCAGAATCGGCGCTCACGCCGGGCCCGTTGAGTTCTGTGACCGTCCGCCAGAGGAAATCGAGGAGGGTTGGTTCCTCCCGTCCGGTGGAGATTCCCTTCTCTCCTACGCCCGCCATCAGAGGCGTAGAGACCAGAGCCAAAGCGATGGCCACGACCAGCGGCCTGCTACTCCATCGGGGACTTCTCACGGCTCGCCTCCTCAGGGAGAACTCGCATGGTCGCCGTCATGACGAACCCCGGCTCGTCCTTGTTGCGCTCAACAGGTGAGCATGCGAAAGTTGACCAAGACAGTAACACACCTGCGGTGGGATAGCCTCCTCTCGGAGGCTTGGGTTCAGGGTGCCTCTCCCCTAGGACGTCCAGGCTCCGAGGAGCCGGCGGACGGCGACGAGCTGGCCCAGGTGGTAGGCGTTGTGGTCGGCGACCAGGAGGGCCTCGCGGAGCAGGGTCTGGCCGTCGCCCCAGGGGAAGGGCTGGTGGAGATCGCCCTCGGGGTCGCGGACCAGGGCCTTCATCGCCTCGAGGTCGGCGCGGAAGGCCTCGACGCTCCGGTCCCAGGCGCCTTCGTCCGGGGGCTCGGCCGCCCGCTCCCCCTGGGGCCAATAGCCCTGCGTCCATTCGGGCGACACCCACTCGGGGTCGCGGCTGAACTCGAGGATGTCCTGCTGGCAGATCCGCAGGTGCTCGAGGAGCTCCCAGGCCGAGTGGGGCAGGCCCGCGGGGCGCCGGCCCCGGAGGTCGGGCGCGAGGCCGGCGACCGCCTGGTCGAAGCCCAGATGGGCGCCGCCGCCGCCGAGGAGGTAGAGCAGGTGCTCCCGGAGGCTCTCGTCCCGGTCCCCGCTCGCGGGACGAGCCCCGGTCACTGCGGTCCCCGGATGACGCCGGTCGCCGGCTCGCCCTCGAGCCCGACCGAGAACATCCGGTCGAGATCGTGGCGGGAGTAGACGCGGAAAGCGGTCAGGGTCTCCGAGTGGGTGATGCCCTCGACTCTGAGGATCCTGCTCGGCACAATCTGGGCGAGCTCCTCGGTGCCCCGGGTGCGCACCACGACCACCAGGTCGAAGCGCCCGGCCACGGAGTAGACCTCGGTGACGCCGTCGACCTCCAGGACCTCCTGGGCGATCCGGTCGATGTGTTGGGGCTGGACGTTG
>DATKCC010000153.1:0-2363 GCA_035513375.1 Thermoanaerobaculia bacterium
CTCCTCCTGGACCGCCCGGCCGGCGTCCCGGCCGACCGCGGCGACGTAGGCCAGGACCAGCCGGGCCTCCTCCTCGGCGCGGGCGATCTCCTCGGCCGAGTAGACCGGCTGCCGCTCGCCGGCCGCGAGCTCCGGCGCCTCCGCGGACGGTGGCGGCACGACCGCCCGGTAGAGGAGCGGCGCCGCCAGGAGGAGGGCGAGGAGGGCGGCGGCGGCGAGCGCCGGCCGGAGCGTCCCCGTGCCGAGCCAGCTCCGCCAGCGGCGTGGCGCCAGCTCCCGGCCCGCCGGGCCCGGTCGTGGCACGAGCTCGACCGGAGGCGGCTGAGAGGCTTCTGGCCTCGCCGCCTCCTCCTCCCGGGCGATCGCCAGCACCCGGGCGGTCACCTCGGGCGGGCAAGCGAGCATCGGCAACCCCTCCTGCATCGCCTCCCTAAGGCGACGGGCCATGGCCAGGTCGGCCCGGCAGTCGGGGCACTCCGCGAGGTGGGCGCCGAGCTCCTCGGCCTCGGGCCGAGAGAGCTCCTCCTCGAGATAGGGGTCGATCCGGTCCCGCACCCGCTCGCAGGCGGGCGGGCTCAAACCGGCACCGGCTTCAGTACGCCAGGGCATGGCCCATCACCTCCTTCAACCGCTCCCGCAGCATCCGCCGCCCGCGGTGGATGTTCACCTTGACCGTGTTGATCGGCATCTCGAGGGTCTCGCTGATCTCTCGGTACTTCATCTCCTGGACCTCCCGGAGGATGATGACGGAGCGATAGGGCTCGCTCAGCTCCTGGACCGCCCGGCGCAGGTGCCGGCCGAGGTCGGTGCTGGCGGCCAGGCGCTCCGGGTCGGCCCCGGCGGCCGGCGCCCGCTCGACCGCCTCCGGCTCTTCGGCCTGGCCGAGGGCCGAGCGCTGGGTCCGGAGCTTGCGCATCAGGTCGAAGCAGCGGTTCCGGGTCACCCGCAGCAGCCAGGCCGCGACGTTGCCGCCGGCCGACTCGTCGAGCTCGCCCATGTTCCGCCAGAGCTTCAGCAGCACCTCCTGGGTCACGTCCGCCGCCTCCTCTCGGTCCCCGAGAAGGTAGCAGGCCAGGCTGTAGACTCGGTCCTGGTGCTCGCCGACGAGCGCCTGGAAGTCCCCCGGCATCACACCGAGGGAGACGGGCGGCGCGCGTTTTTGTTTCACTCGCACCGGCTGGAGGATGCCATGAGGGATGCCACGACGAAGCGGAACGGGATGGAAACGCAGCCCAGGAAGAGGAGCGCGCGGCCCGTGCTGTCCGCGATCGGGCTCGCCGCCGCGCTGGGCGGCGCGCTGCTCCCGGCGGCGGGAGAGCAGGCGAGGCTCCCGATCGTCGTCCAGGCCATCGAGCACCACGGCGGCGAGCTCTTCAAGGCCACCGAGAGCGCCTTCGAGATCGTCTCGAAATCGGGCGCCTTCCGGGTCGAGGTCCGACGCGACGGTGGGCTCTACCGCCACGCGGTCGAGGCCGACACCCGGGAGGGCCGGCGGCGGGTCGAGGTGACGAACGACGAGGTCCGCCTGAGGGTGGGCGGCGAGCCCCGGCCGGTTCCGGCGGAGGAGGAGCGGCGCTGGCGCGACCACGTCGCGGCCCGGGTCTGGTTCCCGTTCCTGCCTTACGGGCTGCTCGGCGACGGCGTCCATCTCCACGACCAGGGGCTCGAGGAGTGGCCCGCCGAGGGCGGCCCCCGCCGCCTCCACAAGGTCAAGGTGACCTTCGAGCCCGGTTCCTCCTCCGACGCCGACGACGAGTACCTGTTCTGGTTCGACCCCGAGACCGGCCGCCTCGAGCAGCTCGCCTACAGCTTCGACGGCGGCCTCCGTTTCCGCCGCGCCAAGGACTTCCGCCGGGTCGGCGGCCTGCTCTTCGCCGACCACGAGAACCTCGGGATCGACCAGGAGGGCCGCAGGGTTGACGAAGTCACTCCGGAGCTGGTCGAAAAGGAGATGAAGCCGATCTCAGTCATCGAGCTCCGGGACATCCAGGTCACTCCGATCGAGTGATGCCCGGGCTGGTGAGGGAGGCGTAAATTCTGGGCAGATTCAAGATCCAATCTTGAATCTGCCGGCGGGATCCGCCGATCGGTCTCGCCACGGCGTCCGCGGCTTTGACTTCGGGCCCCCCTCCTCCGATAATGCCCGTCGTGCGGTTTCCACTCGGCCAACGGCTCCTGACGGCGTTCCTGTTGAGCGCCTGGCTCCTCCCCGGTGCGGTGGGCCTGAGCGCCGCCCTCCACGTGGCGCTGCATCACGACGCGCACGACCCACCCTCGGACCGCGCGCTCGCGCTGGCCTTGGCCGCCGAGCATGGGCATTCGCACGAGCTCACCGCACCCGCTCACGGCCACCCGACGAGACG
>DATKCC010000154.1:0-4161 GCA_035513375.1 Thermoanaerobaculia bacterium
CTCGGCTTCATCCAGCTCCGGCACCTGGGGCACGGCTTCGCGGTCACCACGGGCAGGTACGACGACCCGGCGGAGCCCGGCGACGTCTCCCACTTCCAGGCCCTGACCACGGCGCTCTCGGCGACCGTCGGCATCGGCAACATCGCCGGCGTGGCGCTCGCCATCCACTGGGGGGGCCCCGGCGCCCTATTCTGGATGTGGATGACCGCGCTCCTCGGAATGGCGGTCAAGTACACCGAGGTCACCCTCGCCCAGCACTACCGCAAGGTCGAGTTCCCCGACCAGGACCCCCACCGCTGGGAGGGCTCGGTCTCGGGCGGGCCGATGTACTACATCGAGCGCGGCTTGAAGGAGCGCTTCGGGGGCAACTGGAAGGCGCTGGCGGTGATCTTTGCCGCCGGCCTGATCCTGACCTCGTTCCTCACCGGCAATGCGGTCCAGGCGAACACGGTCGCCGACACCATGCACGCCGAGTTCGGCATCCCGGTTTGGGCCACCGGCCTGTTCACCGCCACCGTCGTCGCCCTGGTCATCCTGGGCGGCATCCGGCGGATCGGGGCGGTGACCGCGGTCCTGGCGCCGCTGATGGCGGTGATCTACATCGGGGGGGCCCTCACCGTCATCCTGATGAACTACGACCAGATCCTGCCCAGCTTCGGGCTGATCTTCCGGGAGGCGTTCAGCCCTTCGGCCGGGGTGGCGGGGACCGGCGCCGGGATCTTCGTCGTGACCATGATGTGGGGGGTGCGCCGCGGCCTGTTTTCGAACGAGGCCGGGCAGGGCTCGGCGCCGATCGCCCATGCCGCGGCCAAGACCGACGAGCCGGTGTCGGAGGGGGTCGTCGCCCTGCTCGAGCCGTTCATCGACACCATCGTCATCTGCTCGATGACCGGGCTGGTGCTGCTCATCACCGGGGTGTGGAACGACAAGGTGCCGACGCCGATCGTGCTCGGCGGCGGCGACCTGGTCTACGTGATGGAGGGCGGCGCCACGCCGGGGATGCGGGTGAGAGCGCCGGCCGAGATCGCAGTGGCGGACGGCCTGCCGGTGGTGCCTCCGGACGGCGGCCCGGTGATCGGCTGGCACGAGGTGGTGGTGGACAGTCTCTACCTCGACCCGGAGCACACCGAGGCGTTCACCGGCACCATCTACCCGGGACGCAATCTGGCGGTGGCCGCGGGCGGCGCCGAGTACCGGGTCCTCTACGCCGACGCGGTCGAGAGCGGAGCGCCGCTCACCAAGCTCGCTTTCACCCGCGGCCTCCATCGCTTCGGCGGCTGGGGCGGACTGATCGTGGCCGCCGCCGTCTTCCTGTTCGCGATCTCGACCGCCATCTCCTGGAGCTACTACGGCGACCGCTGCGCCAACTACCTCTTCGGGCCGAGGGCGGTGCTGCCGTACAAGGTCGTCTACATCGTCATGCACTTCGTGGGCGCGGTGGCCGCTCTCCCCACCATCTGGGTGATCGGCGACATCGCCCTCGGGTTCGTGACCTTCCCGAACCTCCTGGCGCTGCTCCTACTGTCCGGCGTGGTCGTGCGGCTGACGAAGAGCTACTTCGAGCGCAAGCCGTGGCTCCAGAACCGGCTCGACCACGAGCGCTGGGTGGCGGAGCACAAGCGCAAGGGGTAGGGCGGCCGATGAGGCCGGTGCGCCAGCGGAGCGTAGGGTGGGCTTCAGCCCACCAGCTCGCTGGAGGTCGCCGCGTCGCTCTGGTGGGCCAAGGCCCACCCTACGCCTTCTCCGCTTCCTGGAGATAACCCAGAAGGTCCGAACATCGCGGAGGCTGCGGCGGAGCAACCGGTGGGCCAAGGCCCACCCTACGCTTTCTCCGCTTCCTGGAGATAACCCAGACACTTGTAGACCAGCTTCGCCGCCAAGAAGTCGCTCGCTGGCTGGCCCGCGATCGGGGCGAGCTCGACCAGGTCCATCGCCACCACCCGCTTGCGCCGAAAGAGGCTCCGCAGCAGCGCGAGGGTCGGGTACCAGGCGGCGCCGCCCGGCTCGGGGGTGCCGGTGGCGGGGACCAGGGCGGGATCGAAGAAGTCGATGTCGATCGTCAGGTAGACCCGGTCCGGGAGGGCCTCGAGGCGCCGGCGGAACCGCGCGAGGACCGACTCGCTCTGGAGGTCCCGCCCCCACAGGATCGGCAGCTCCCGCTCGCGCACGAGCTCGGCCTCGGGGGTCGAGAGCGAGCGGATGCCGACGGCCAGGGTGGGGAAGCCCGCATCGACGAGCCGCCGCATGACCGCGGCGTGGCTCCAGGGGCTGCCCTCGTATTCCTCCCGCAGATCGGCGTGGGCGTCGAGCTGGACGACCCCGACCTCGCCGTGGACGTCCCGCGCGGCGAGGGCGAGGGCGGAGCTGAGGCTGTGCTCGCCGCCGAGGGCGACGACCACCTTGCCGGCTTCGAGGTGGCGGCGGGCCTCGGCCCGGATCTCGCCCAGGGCGGCGCCGAGGTCGGGGGACTCGGGGAGGAGCGGCGGGAGGGTGGCGACCCCGATGCGGAAGGGCTCGGAGTCGAGCTCGTCGTCGTAGAGCTCGAGGGCGTGGGAGGCGAGGAGGATGGCGGCGGGGCCGCGGGCAGTGCCCTTGCCGTAGGTGGTGGTGCGCTCGAAGGGGAGCGGCAGGATGGCGGCGCGGGCGCCGTCGTAGAGGCTGTGCGGTTCTTCGAGCAGGAAGTAGGTCTCCTCAGGGCGCGGCATGGGAGCGAGGTTAGCAGGGGTGGGGCGAGTGGGGGAGGCTGTGGTGGGGGGGCGGGGTGGAGCGATCGGCGGGGTCGACTTCCGTCCTCTCGGGGTGAGGAGGGAGCGACGATGAGTGAGACGGCTGGGGTTCCGGTTTCGGTGATCCAGGAGACGCCGGCGCACGAGCGGCCCCGGGAACGTTTCGATGAACGGGGGAGCGCGGCCCTCTCCGACGCCGAGCTGGTGGCGCTCCTGCTCCGGAGCGGCGACCGGACGCGGGGGGTGATCGAGCTCGCGCAGGCGGTGATCCGACACGGCGGCGGGTTGGTCGGCCTGCTCGACGCCCGGATGGAGGAGCTGGTGCGCCTGGGAGTGGGCCGGGCCAAGGCGTACAGCATCCTGGCGGCGATCGAGATCGGGCGGCGGCTGGCCAAGCGCGACCTACCGGAGCGCGAGCCGCTCGCCCGGCCCGCCGCGGTGGCGAGCTACCTGGTGCTCCGCTACAGGGTCCGGGACCAGGAGGTGATGGGCGCGCTCTACCTCGACGCCCGCCATCGCCTGGTCGCCGAGAGGGAGCTCTTCCGCGGTACCCTGTCGCGGGCGGCGGTGGAGCCCCGGGAGGTGCTCAAGGAGGGCCTCCTGCGGGGTGCCTGCGCCGTGGTCCTGTTCCACACCCATCCGAGCGGCGACCCCTCCCCCAGCCTGGAGGACCTGGCCTTCACCCGGCGCATGGCCGAGGCCGGGGACGCGGTCGGAATCCGTCTGGTCGATCACCTGATCCTAGGCGGCACGGGGCGGTGGGTGTCGTTGAAGGAGCGAGGTGCGTGGTGAAGTGCCCGGCAAGGGGGAACAAACCGGCGGCGGGGGCGGTTCTCTCCTCGCCCGAGCCGGAGCCGCCTCCCATGACCTCGTCCGATCACCCGATCCCCACGCCAGCGACGGCCGGCCCTGGATTCGAGGACCGCGTCTCGGCCGAGGGTGCGCTCGAGGTGGGCCTCGCGGGCGGCGGCTGGCTGCGCTACGGCGTAGCCGACCTGAGAGAGGTGGTCGAGGAGGCTCGGCTGCGGCTGGACCTGTCGCCGATCGCCGCGGCCGCCCTCGGGCGGGCGATGTCAGCGGCGGCGCTGCTGCTCCGCCTGGCGGAGAAGACCCCCTCGAGGTTGGTGCTGGAGGTCCGCGGGGACGGGCCGCTCAAGAGCGTGCTCGCGGAGACCGACGAGGCGGGGCACGTCAGGGGCATGGTCGGCAACCCACGGGTCGACCTGCCGTACGGCGCGGGCGGCAAGCTGCCGGTCGGGGCGGCGGTGGGCGCCGGCACGCTGCGAGTGGTCCGGGAGCTCCCGGGCGGGAGCTACACCAGCCAGGTCGAGCTGGTCTCAGGGGAGATCGGTCTCGACGTCGCCCACTTCCTGAGCCAGAGCGAGCAGACCCGCTCGGCGGTGCTCCTCGGCGTCCTCACCCGGCAGCAGGGGGT
>DATKCC010000155.1:0-3996 GCA_035513375.1 Thermoanaerobaculia bacterium
TCCTCCGGGAGCTCCTCCTGGGCGCCCTCGTAGCGTTTTTCGATCCCCTTCTTCTGGCGGTTGCGGATCAGCCAGCGGAGCATGCGCGACTCCTCGACCCCCACGATCACGTCCTGGATCGCGTCATAGACCGAGGGATCGTTGATCAGCTTACCGGCCGTGCCTTCGCCCTGCTCGAGCTTCATGGTCAAGCTGTCGACCCGGTCGAGGACCTGGCGGAGCTCGCCGATCACCTCGTCGCCCAGCTCCTCGTCCTGGAGGAGCCGCGGCAGGAGGCCGTCGCCCTCCTCGAGCGCCTTCGAGAAGGCCTCGATGTGCGCCGCCGCGCTGCGGAACCGCTCCATCGTGAGGTCGAACTGCTCCCGGGTCCCGGGGTCGTGGAGCAGGCCGGGGAGCAGCCCCTCGCCGCCCTCGAGCTCGGCGAGGATCGAGTCCAGTCGCTGGAACGAGAGGTCCACGCGTTGGGCTAGCTCCCGGTCGTGGATCAGGCGCGCGAGCGTCCCGTCGCCGGTCTCGACGTTCTGGGCCACGCGCTGGATCGACTCCATGGTCTCGATGACGGCGTCGGTCACCCGCCGGCCGGTCTCCGACTCGGTCGTGAGCTCTCCCAGGAGCCCCTCGCCCTGCTCCATGCGCTGGAGGACGTCGCGCAGGTCGGCCGAGATCTGGACCACGTTGTCCATCACGTCCTCGCCCGAGGCGATCAATTTGTCGACGTTGGTCGGGGGCGCCGCCGAGATCACCCCGCCGGGCGGGATCGGCTCCGCACCCGAGGAGCCGGTCGTCACCTCGACGAACTTGTCCCCGAGGAGGCCGAGGGTCTTGATCCGGGCCATCGAATCCTCACGGATGCGGTCGGCGTACGACCGATCGATCTCGACCGTGACCTTGATCTCCGACGAGGTCGCGTCGGTCGGCAGGACGACCGAGCGCACGGTCCCGACGTCGACGCCGTCGAGCTGGACCGGGTTGCCCGCGTTCAGGCCGGCGACGGTGCTGAAGTAGATGACGTAGCGGTTCTTGCGGGTGAACAGGTTGCTCTTGTCGCCGATCATGAAGATCCCGAGGGCCAGGAGCCCCAGGGCCGCGATCACCAGGAGCCCCACCTTCCACTCTCTGCCGCGCTCACGCGGCATCTTCCGCCTCCTCCCGGCCGGCCAGGAAGCCCGCGAAGAGCTCGTCGTCCGATCGGTCGGCCTCGGACCAGTCGCCGAGGAACCGGAAGTGCCCGGCGTCGAGAAAGGCCACCCGGTCTGCAACCGCGCGGGCGAGGGGGAGGTCGTGGGTCACCACGACGGAGGTCACCCCCAGGCGGTCCTGGATCGTGCCGATGAGCTTCGCGATCGTCGCCGAGGTCATCGGGTCGAGCCCGGTTGTCGGCTCGTCGAAGAGCACCACCTTCGGGTCGAGGGCGAGGGAGCGGGCGAGAGCGACCCGTTTGCGCATGCCCCCCGAGAGATCGGCTGGGACCTTCTCCTCGATGCCGGTCAGTCGCACCATCTCGAGCTTCTCGGCCACCCGGGCGCGGATCTCGTCCTCGGCGAGGTCGGTGTGCTCCCGCAGGGGGAATGCGATGTTCTCGTAGACGTCCATCGAGTCGAACAGCGCCCCTCCCTGAAACAGCATCGCGATCCGCCGCCGGAAGGGGTAGAGATCATACTCGGAGAGCCTTGCGAGGTCGGTGCCGTCGAACTCCACGCTGCCGGCGTCCGCCGTCTCGAGGCCGTTGAGCTGACGCAGGAGAACGCTCTTTCCCGAGCCCGAGCGCCCGAGCACGGTCAGGCACTCCCCCTCCTCGATGTCGAAGTCCAGGCCGTCCAGGACCAGGAGGTCGCCGTAGGATTTGGCCAGGCCGCGAACGCGGAAGAGCGCGGTCATGAGATTCCCCTGTCGGCGGGAGCACGCAGGGTGCGGCTTGCCGCACCTTTCCGTGAGGCGTTTGCCGATCCCTGCGCTGCGGCACGCCCCACCCTACGCTCTAGCGGCATTGAGCGAGGGAGCATCACGAGACCAGATAGAACAGCTTGGTGAGGAAGAAGTCGGAGACCAGGATCAGGATCGACGCCTGGACCACGGTGTTCGTGGTCGCGCGGCCGACGCCGTCGGCGCCGCCGGAGGCGTGGAGGCCATTGTAGCAGCCCACGATGGCGATGAAGTAGGCGAAGAAGAACGCCTTGCCGATGCCGCTGCCGACGTCGGCCAGGGTGAGCGACGTGAGCGTGTCGTTGATGTAGAACCCGGGCGAGAGGTCGAGCTGGAGCACGGCGATCAGCAGCCCTCCGAGGATGCCCAGAAAGTTGCCGATCACGGTCAGCGCCGGGAGCATCACCAGGGTGGCGGCGAGCTTCGGCACCACCAGCTTCTTGACCGGGTCGGCGGCCATCGAGCGCAGGGCGTCGATCTGCTCGGTCACCTTCATCGTGCCGAGCTCGGCGGTCATCCCCGAGCCGATCCGCCCGCCGACGATCAGCGCCACCAGGACCGGCCCGAGCTCCCGGACCAGCGACTTCGAGACCACCGTCCCGATGTAGTACTTGACCCCGAGCGACGGCAGGCTGTAGGCGGTCTGGAGAGCGAGCACCATGCCGGTGAAGATGGTGGTGATGCTCGCGACGCCGAGCGAGCGCACGCCGATCTGCTCGGCCTCCCGCAGCCAGCGGCGGAGCTCGTAGGGCGGCCTGACGAGAGCCGCGAAGGCGCGCGCCGTGAGGAGCGCCACCGCGCCGGTCTGCCGGACGGCCCTCAGCGGGTCAATCATCGGTCGATCCCCTCAGACGCGGAGCGGCAGCCAGGCCAGGGCGATGACCAGGGCGAAGGCGAGGTCGACCCCGGCGAACACCCAGAGGCCGGCGGCCTCGGGTTGACCCAGGGCGCCGGCCCCGAGCGCGGCGCTCCCCAGGAGGCGGCCACCCACCAACATCACCATGACGCCGGCATAGCGCCGCGGGTCCTTGGCGGCGAGCAGGTAGAGCCCGGCGAGCGGGACGAGGAGGGCGGCGAGGAGCCAGGCGAGCGCCGGCTGGGCGACGAGCGGCGCCGCCAGGGGCTCGCCGAGCCGCCCGGGAGCTGCCACCAGCAGGAGCGCCATGCCCAGGTTGAATGCGCCACCGAGCCCGAGCGCGGCCCGTAACAGCTTGAGCAGGCGGAACCTGCGGGCGAAGCGGCCGGTCACGTTCATGCCGCGGCGGATCTTACCAGCGGGCGGGCGGCCCCGCGGGCGGGTGAAGGTGGAGGAGCGAGGGCTCGAAGGGAGCTAGAATCGGCCGGTTGCGCCTCCTCGCCACCCTCACCGGCAATCTCTACCTGGTCCTCGGGACGCTGGTCTTCGGCCTGCTCGCGCTGCCCGTCGCGCTCTTTCCCCGGGGGGCGAACGGCGTCTTCCTGGTCGCCAAGCTCTGGGCCTGGGGGCTGCTCGCGGCGAGCGGAGTCCGGGTCGCCTGCCGCTTCGAGGCGCCTCTCCCCTCCGGGCAGAGCTACGTCTTCCTGGCCAACCATCAGAGCATGTTCGACATCCCGCTGGTGCTCGGCACGGTACCGGTGCAGCTCCGCTTCGCCGCCAAGCGGAGCCTCTTCCGCATCCCGGTCTTCGGTTGGGCGATCCGCGCCGGGGGCTTCATCCCGGTCGACCGCGGCGACCGAGCGAAGGCCAGGGCCACCTTCGCCGCCGCCGAGAGCCGGCTGCGCGGCGGGGTGTCGGTGATCCTCTTCCCCGAGGGGACGCGCTCGCTCGACGGCAGGATCCACGCCTTCGAGCGCGGCGGTTTCCTGCTCGCGCTCAAGACCGGGCTGCCGATCGTGCCGGTCGGCATCCGCGGCACCCTCGGCGTCCAGCGCCGGGGCAGGTTCGGGATGACCCCGGGCCGGGTCGAGGTCGACTACGGCGAGCCCATCGACCCGGCGGCCTTCGGCATCCGCGGCCGTGCCGAGCTCGAGGCCCGGGTCCGCCGGCGCCTCGAGGAGCTCGCCGGCACCGAGTCGGCGCCCGGTCCGCCTCCC
>DATKCC010000156.1:0-8390 GCA_035513375.1 Thermoanaerobaculia bacterium
CGTAGACGTGCTTGCCGTCGATCGATTCGAGCTCGAGGAGGTCCTCGGCCAGCCTCGCCAGCACGTCGCGGTGGGCGGAGAGCACCTCGGTGGCCCGCTCGTAGCCGCCCGGGACGATCTTCTCGACCTCGCGGTCGATGCGAATCGAGGTGTGCTCGGAGTGGTCGGCGCGCTGGTTGATGTCGCGGCCGAGGAACAGCGGTTCGTCCTTGCCGGAGTAGGACAGCGGGCCGAGATCGGACATGCCCCACTCGCGCACCATGCGGCGCGCCATGTCGGTCGCCCGCTCGAGGTCGTTGCCGGCGCCGGTGGTGATGTCGTCCTGGGTGAGCTCCTCGGCCACCCGGCCGCCCATCAGGATGGCGATCTGCGCCTCGACGTAGCCCTTCTTGTAGGTGTACTTGTCCTCGGAGGGGAGCTGCATGGTCAGCCCGAGGGCGCGCCCGCGCGGGATGATCGTCACCTTGTGCAGCGGGTCGGCTCCCTTGGTGAAGGCGGCGACCAGCGCGTGGCCGGCCTCGTGGAAGGCGGTGATCCGCTTCTCGTCGTCGGTCATCATCAGGGTCTTGCGCTCGACCCCCATCAGGACCTTGTCCTTGGCGAACTCGAAGTCCACCATGTCGACCTTCTTCTTGTTGCGGCGGGCGGCGATCAGGGCGGCCTCGTTGACCAGGTTGGCGAGGTCGGCGCCGGCGAACCCCGGCGTGCCGCGGGCGATCACCCCCAGGTCGACGTCGTCGGAGATCGGGATCTGCTTGGTGTGCACCTTGAGGATGCCGTGGCGGCCGTTGATGTCCGGGCGGTCGACGACCACCCGGCGGTCGAAGCGGCCGGGGCGCAGCAGGGCCGGGTCGAGGACGTCGGGCCGGTTGGTGGCGGCGATCAGGATCACGCCCTCGTTCGACTCGAAGCCGTCCATCTCGACCAGGAGCTGGTTGAGCGTCTGCTCGCGCTCGTCGTGACCGCCGCCCAGCCCGGCGCCGCGGTGGCGGCCGACGGCGTCGATCTCGTCGATGAAGATGATGCAGGGGGCGTTTTTCTTGCCCTGCTCGAAGAGGTCTCTCACCCGCGAGGCGCCGACGCCGACGAACATCTCGACGAAGTCAGAGCCCGAGATCGAGAAGAACGGGACGTTCGCTTCACCGGCGATCGCCCGGGCGAGCAGTGTCTTGCCGGTGCCGGGAGGGCCCATCAGCAGGACCCCCTTGGGGATCCGGCCGCCGAGCTTCTGGAACTTCTGGGGCTCCTTGAGGAACTCGACGATCTCCTGGAGCTCGTCCTTGGCCTCCTCGACGCCGGCAACGTCCTTGAAGGTGACCTTCTTGCCGGTGGTGTTCAGGAGCTTGGCCTTCGACTTGCCGAAGGAGAGGGCCTTGTTACCGCCGCCCTGCATCTGGCGCATGAAGAAGATCCACAGGCCGATGATCAGGAGCATCGGCGCCCAGAAGGAGAGGATGCCCAGGAACGGGCTGTCTTTGTCCGGCTCGAAGTGGACCTCGATACCGGCCTCCTCGAGCCGCTGGGCGAGCTCCATGCCCTCGTAGCTCGGCGGGAGCTGAACGGTGAACTCCCGGGGCTCGCTGGTGGCTTCGCCGCGCAGGGTGCCGCGGAGCTCCTCGCCCTTGATCGTCACCGTGGCGACCCGGCCGCCGTCGACCGCCTCGTTGAACTGCGAGAGGGTCATCTCCTCCTTGGCGCCCATGCCCCCCTGGAGGGCCTGGAACAGGAGGATGACCACCAGGAAGATGGCCATCCAGAGGATCAGGGTCTTGAAGGTCGAGTTCAAGGCGTGGTCACCTGCCGGGGCGATGGAAGAGGCCGGTATGCCGGGGGGGCTCGCGCGATGGCACGTGGTGCGTAACCGAGATCCCCCGATGGGGATTCCCCTCAGTCTACACCGCGACGGCGCCGCACCTTACTGCCCGGTGTAGAGGCCGATGTAGGGGAGGTTCCCGAACCGCCCTTCGTGCTTCAGGCCGTAGCCGACGAGCGGGTCGGAGCGCTCGAGGGCGAAGGCCCGGTAATCGACCTCGAGATCGGTCTTGCGCTCGTCCGGCATGTCGATCAGGGCCACCACCCGGACGCTCGCCGCGCCACGCTGGCCGAGCTGCTCGCCAAGGTAGGTCTCGGTCACCCCGCTCGTGACCACGTCCTTGACCACCAGGACGTGCTGGCCGGCGAGGTCGACCGGGATCGGGTAGTGGATCTCGAGGAGGTCGGCGGCGGTCACCTCGGGGTGCCGGTAGCCCACGTGCACGAGCTCGAAGCGCACCGGCTCGGGGTAGGCGCGCACCAGATCGGCGAGGAACACGACCGAGCCGCCGAGCAGCGAGAGGAACAGGGGATCGGAGCCTGCGAGGTCGTGCTGGAGGCGGCGGCCGAGGTCGAGCACCTGGCGCTCGATCTCGCCGGCGGTAAACAGCGGCTCGATCGGTCGGTGGGTCTCTGAAGCCGGGGTCTCGCTCAAGTGATCACCTCCGCAGTCCAGGTCTCGCCGCCGCCCGGCCCCTGCCCGCCCGGGAGCCTGAAGGCCTCGTCCACCGTCACGCCGGGCACCCACGCGATCCGGCCGCCGACCACGAGCAGCGGCAGGCGGTCGCGCTCCCGCCGGGGGACGCGGCGGTCGATCAAGACGTCCTTGAGCTTGCGCGTCCCCGGAGAGCCCAGGGGCCGCAGCCGGTCCCCCGGGCGGCGGCTCCGGACGACGGCCACCGGCCCCTCCGGTCTGGAACCACCTTGCGGCGCCCCTCCCGGGCGGCTCGCCGGTTCGGGTTCGGCGGCCCCTGGGAGGGCGAGGGCCGCGCGGCGTGGGGAGCCGCGATACATCCAGGGCGCCGCCGGCTCTCGGCGGACGCGGACGGTGACGCCGAGCTCCGGAATCTCCACCTCCCCCGGAAGCGCCAGAGTATACGAGAAGGAGGGCGGGGCGGCCGGGGCTGGGTGGAGCACGAGCAGCGCTCCGTCGGAGCTCCAGCGCCAGCCCCCGGGTCCGTCGCAGCCGATCCGCGATCCGCCCGGCCCGCCGAGCTGGCGGGCGAGCTCCTCGCGCGCCGCCCGGCTCGCCGGGTAGGGGGCGCCGGCCCGGCGGTGGAGGAGCGCCAGGGCGTGGGGGCGGAGGGGCGCCGGGAGCGCCTCGTAGGCGTCGCGGCGGACGGCGACGCCGCCGGCGTCGCAGATCGGCTCGAGGGCCGCCTCGAGGCGCCGCTCGAGGGCGCCGCGGGCGCTGAGCGCGGCGCCGGCCCGGCGCGCCAGGGCCTCAGAGCTGCCCGGCGCCGAGCGCTCGAGGGCCGGAAGCAGCGTCGCCCGTACCCGGTTCCTGGGAACCCGGAGGTCGCGGTTCGTGGGATCGAGGACCGGGGCGGCCGGGAGCCCCGCCCCGAGCCCCGCCCCGAGCTCGGCTGCGAGCTGCGCCCGGCCGAGCTCGAGCAGCGGCCGGACCACCCGGCCCCGGACCGGCTGGACACCGGCCAGGCCCTCCAGGCCGCTGCCCTGGAGGAGCCGCAGGAGGACGGTCTCGGCCTGGTCGTCCCGGTGGTGGGCGGTGGCGATCCAGCGGCCACCGCGCGCGCTCCGGATCTCTTCGAGGAAACCGTAGCGCACCCGCCGGGCCGCGGCCTCCGGGCTCTCGCCGGGGCGGGCGAAGGCGGCTACCCGACGGCGCTCGGAGACGAGCTCGACCCCGAGGCGGGCCGCCAGGCGCCCGGCCGCCGCCGCGCGGCGGGCCGACCCCGGGTCGAGACCGTGGTCGAGGTGCGCGGCGACCAGCCGGAGCCCACGCCGGGGCGCGATCCGCGCGAGGCCGGCGAGCAGCGCGGTCGAGTCCGGCCCGCCCGAGAAGGCGACGACCACGAGGTCACCTTGCGCGGCCGGGGCGGCGGCGGTGAAGAACCGTTCCAGGGTGACGAGGACGAGGGACACGATCGGACTCGTTCGTGGTGGCGGTGAAGGGATTTGAACCCTTGACCTAACGGTTATGAGCCGTTCGCTCTAACCCCTGAGCTACACCGCCGGAGAGAGGGAGACGGCCCCGGGAAAGCGCCGGGGCCCGCAGGGATTGTAACCCGCCCCCGGTGAAGGGGCGCTCCGGCGGCCCGGGAGGAGGCTGCGACGGCGCTCGGGGCGGCGGCCGAGCTCCTCCATGCTCGGACGATCGGGCGCAGCGGCCCGGCGCGGCTACCGGAGGCCGGGCTGGCAGCTCTGGAACTGCCCGAAGAACTCCCGCATGGAGGTCGAGAGCGCGTCGTCGTTCAGCCGGTAGATGACGTTCTGCCCCTGGCGCTGATCGACCACCAGGTCGGCCTCCTTGAGCACCGAGAGGTGGCGCGAAATCGTCGGCTGCGAGAGGTTGAAGTTGCCCACGATCTCGCCGACGGTCCGCTGATTGCTCTCGAGCAACCGAAGGATCTCCTGGCGGGTGCCGTCGGAGAGCGCCTTGAAGAACTTCGTCATCTGGCGCTCCTCGCGCCGGCCCAGGAGGTCGCCGTTGATCTTGGCCATCGGGGTTGCCATCGCGTTTGCTCCTTGATCAGGCGTTGTCGGTTGACCCGGTGGCCGTATTCTATCGAAGTGACTTGAGAAAAAGTTGAGATTGCGTCATTCAGTTGGCAGTAGTGCGCTCAAGAATTGAGCAGAGAGGTGCAAACTTCTGTATATGGACACGTTAGACCGTCTTTGTGCGGTGGCCGGACCGCCGCTCAGCGGGCGCTGTCGAAGCGCTTCCCCACCTGGTCCCAGGCGACCGCGTTCCACCACGCCTCGAGGTAGTCGGGTCTGCGGTTCTGGTACTTGAGGTAGTAGGCGTGCTCCCAGACGTCCACCCCGAGGATCGGGGTCAGCCCGTCCATCAGCGGGCTGTCCTGGTTCGGGCGGGTGGCGATGGCGAGCTTGCCATCCGCGACCACCAGCCAGGCCCAGCCGGAGCCGAAGACACCGGCGGCCGCCTCGGAGAGCTGCGAGCGGAAGCTCCGGAAGTCGCCGAAGGCATCGAACATGGCGTCCTGGAGCTCCCCTTGTGGGTTGCCGCCGCCGGCCGGACCCATCACGGTCCAGAACAGGCTATGGTTGGCGTGGCCGCCGCCATGGTTGCGGACCGCGGTCCGGATCGAGTCGGGGACGCTCGCGAATCCCCGGAGCAGCTCCTCGACGCTCTTCGCCTGGAAGTCCGGGTAGTCCTTCAGGGCCTCGTTGAGCTTGTTGACGTAGGTTGCGTGGTGCTTGCCATGGTGGATCTCCATGGTCTTCGCGTCGATGTGGGGCTCGAGCGCGTCGAAGGCATAGGGCAGTTCGGGCAGGGAATGCGGCATGGGGTGTCCCTCCTCAGGGTCTTGGGAATGATCTGGGCCGACAGTCGTTTGCAAGGAATGCACCGCCCTCCCCGGTCGAGGAGGTCGACGTCATTCTAACGGAGGCTCGCGATTGACTTTCGCGGCGGCCGGTCGGTATCATCGGCACCCTTCGGCGGGAGGGGAGGTTAGCTCAGCGGTTAGAGCACCTGCCTTACACGCAGGGGGTCGTGGGTTCGAATCCCCCACCTCCCACCACCTGCGGGCGCCGCCGGGGAGATCCGAAGCACGAACGCGGGGTCGTAGTTCAGCTGGTTAGAACGCCGGCCTGTCACGCCGGAGGTCGCGGGTTCGAGTCCCGTCGGCCCCGCCAATCCGCCCGAGAGCCCCGGGCCTTGCACGACGGTAGGAGGTCATCCCCATGCGCGAGAAGATCAAGCTGGTGTCCAGCGCCGGGACCGGGTACTTCTACACCACGACCAAGAACAAGCGCCTCTCGACGGAGAAGCTGCGGATGAAGAAGTACGACCCGAAGGTCCGCAAGCACGTGGAGTTCGTCGAAGAGAAGCTGCGCTAGCAGCCCAGGCCTTCCGCCCCGACCCTTGAAGCAGGGTTATTGCACAGCTTGAAGAGCTGTGCTACCATCCGTCTCGCCTCACCAGCACGGTTCGCCGGAGGCCGGGCGCGCGTGGCGCCCGGCTCCGGTAGTACTCCCGCCCACCGTTCCCCGGTCGGGCGCCCTCGCGCGCGTTCCGCTCCCACCTGACCTCGGCTCTCGCCTCCGCTCCACGACGGAAAGGAGCGGAGGATGGGATACCCGTCCGCGCGCGAGCTACTCGATCACTGCGCCCGAGGCCCGGAGACGGCGGCCTGGGGAGAATTCGTCCAGCGTTACGGTCCCGCCATCGAGGCCGGCGTGCGCCGCGCCCTGCGGCGGGCAGGCTCGGTCGGGACCGGCCCCGACCGGTTGGAGGACCTCGTACAGGAGTGCTACATCCGGCTGCTCGAAGGCCGCGGCCGGCGACTGCGGGGCTTCCGGGGCGCGGCCGAGGCCGAGCTTCGGAGCTGGCTCGGCCGGGTCGCTGAGCGTTCGGCCCTCGATCGGCTTCGGGCTGAGTACGCCGCCAAGCGCGGCCAGGGCCGGCTCTGGCCGTTAGCCGAACGCTGGGACCAGGGCCTCCTCGCCGACCCGGCCCCCTCGCCCGACCGGCGGCTCCTGGGGCGCGAGCGCCTGTGCCTGCTCGCCCGGCGCTGGCGGCGGCTCGCCGGGAGCGAGCGGGAGGCGCGGGTGCTGCGCTTGGTCTTCCTCCACGGCCTCAGCAGCCGCGAGGTGGCCGACGCCTCCGGCGGCGCTCTCACCCCGAGCAGCGTCGATTCGGTCGTCTTCCGCTTCCGAAGCCGCCTGAAGGCGGAGGGCCTGCCCGTCCCAGAGCGCTAGACTGCGCGGCATGCTCCGGATCTTCACCAGCCGCCGGTGCCTCGCCCACCGCGCTCCCGGGGGCTATCCGGAGCGCCCGGAGCGCCTGGCGGCGATCCTCGACCACCTCGCCGCGAGTGAGCGCTTCACGGCGTCGGTGGTCGAGGACTCCCCGCCCGGAACCGACGCCGTGGAGGCGATCCTGGCGGTCCACGACGAGCGTTACGTGGCCCGGCTGCGGCGGGCGGTCGAGCGCGGCGACGGGCTGGTCGACTCGGCCGACAACCCCCTTTCGCCGGGTACCTGGGAGGCAGCGCTCGCGGCGGTCGAGGCCAGCCTCGCCGCGGCGCGATGGGCCGCCGCAGGGGAGGGCCGGCACGCCTTCGCCCTCGTCCGGCCCCCGGGCCACCACGCCGAGCGCGACCGGGCGATGGGGTTCTGCTTCTTCAACAACGTTGCGGTCGCGGCCGAGCACCTCCGACGCTCGGCGCCGCCGCTCGGCGCCGCTCGGGTGGCGATCTTCGACTTCGACCTCCACCACGGCAACGGCACCCAGCATCTCTTCGAAGCCAGGGCGGACGTCTTCTACGCGAGCCTCCACCAGGCGCCCTTCTACCCGGGGACCGGGCTCCGGGACGAGCGCGGCGCCGGGGACGGCGTCGGGGCGACCTTCAACCTGCCGCTGCCCGCGGGGACCGGCGACGAGGAGTACCTCCGGGCGGTGGACGAGGAGGCGCTCCCAGCGCTCGCGGAGTTCGCTCCGGACTTCCTCGCGGTCTCGGCCGGCTTCGACACCTGGCAGGGGGATCCGCTCGGCGGTTTCCGGCTGACCGAGGCCGCCTTCCGGGCGCTCGGGCGGCGAGTGCGGGACCTGGCGGGCGAACGCTGCCGCGGCCGGAGCCTCTCCCTGCTCGAGGGTGGCTACGATCTCGCCGCCCTGCCGCGGCTGGTCGAGGCCTACCTCGACGGGCTCGCCCCGGCCCCTCTCGAGCCGACCGAGCCGACGGATTGACTTCTGTGCATAACCATCGATAGAATGCCCCGAAAAGCTCATGTAGCGCTTGAAGTTCGCGAGCGGAGGACTGGGCCATGAAAACGAAGACCATTTCGATCCTCTCGATCTGTCTGGCGGCGGCGTTCGTAACGGCGCCCGAGCTCCTTGCGGCTCCCCCCTTCGGCCACTTCGATGGCGAGGTCCGCGGCGGCACCGGCGGCAGCGGGTCGCTCGGGCTGGTCGGATGGGCCCTGGACGACGACGGCGTGCGGGCGGTCGACATCTTCGTCGACGGCGTTCCCGCGGGCCGTGCCGGCTACGGCCGCAACCGCCCGGGGGTGACCAGGAGCTTCCCCGGCTTCCCCGACTCGGACGCGGCGGGCTTCGCGTTCATGCTCGACACGACCCGCTACCTCAACGGGCTCCACACGGTCGAGGCCCGGGTGACCTCCAAAAGCGGCGAGCGCCATTTCCTCAACCCGGTGACGCTCCAGTTCACCAACACCGCCCACCTGCTGGCTCCGTTCGGCGAGATCGAGTTCCCGCGGCCGACGGCCGAGCTCTACGGAACCTGCGACCTCGAGAGCTCCCAGCGACGGCTCACGGCGATCCTCGGCTGGGCGCTCGACTCCGGGGTCGAGATCGGCGACATGGGGGTGGGCTACGTCGAGCTGCTGATCGACGGCGCGATCTTCGC
>DATKCC010000157.1:0-4497 GCA_035513375.1 Thermoanaerobaculia bacterium
AGCGCCCAGAAGCTCCGCAGCAGCACCCCGGCGCCGATCACCAGCGCCACCGCCAGCGCCACCTCGGCGACCACCAGGGCGCTGCGGAAGCGGCGTCCCTCCCGCCCCGCCGTGCCGCCCCGCCCGCCCTGCGCCTTGAGCGCGCTCTGGAGGTCCAGCCGGCGAACCGCGAAGAGCGGCGCGAGCCCGAAGGCGATCGCCACTCCGGCCGCCACCGCCGCCGTGAAGGCGAGCACCCGCAGGTCAATGCCGGCCGCCGCCAGGCGCGGGATGTCCGCGGGCGCGAGCGCCACCAACAGGCGGAGGCCCGCGTAGGCCAGCGCCACCCCCGCCGCCGCACCCAGCACCGTCAGCACCGAGCTCTCGACCAGCAACTGCCGCGCGATCCGGCCTCCCCCGGCGCCCAGCGCTCGCCGCACCGCGAGCTCCCGCGAGCGAGCGGTGGTCCGCGCCAGCATCAGGTTGGCGACGTTCACGCAGGCGACCAGCAGCACCAGCGCCACCGACCCCAGGAGCACCAGGAGCGCCGGCCGCACCGGACCGAAGGTCACCGTCTCGTACGGCTCCAGGTTGACGCCGCGCTCGGCGTTCTCCGGATACTGGCGCTCGAGGTCGGCCATGATGCCGGCGAGCTCGTGCTGGGCGGCCTCGAGCGAGGCACCGGGGGCCAACCGGCCGATCGCCAGGAAGGGGTGGGTCTGACGGGGATAGCTCTCAGGGCTGGGCTCGGCGGCCAGCCAGACCTCGATCTCCGGGCCGGCGAGCGGCACCGAGTAGTCCGCCTTCGCGTGTACCTGGCGAACGCCCAGGTCGGCGTCCGCCGGCAGCACGCCCACCACGGTCGTGGGGTGCTCGTTGAGGGTCAGGGCGGACCCGAGGACCGCCGGGTCGCCGCCGAAGCGCCGCCGCCAGTACTCCTCGCCGAGGAGCGCCAGGCGCGCGCCGCCCGGCACCCCCTCACCCGCCTCGAAGCTCCGCCCCAGCAGCGGGCGGACACCCAAGAGCCCCGGCAGGTTCGGGGTGACGCCCAGGACCGTCACCCGCTCGGGCTCGTCGACGCCGGTCAAGGTCGCCGAGATCGCCACCATCGAGCCGATGGCGGAGAGCGTCCGGCTCCGCTCCCGCAGATCGAGCACGTCTGGCCACGATGCCGGCTCGTGGGAGGTCTCGCTCGCCCGGTCCGTCTCCCAGACCATCACCAGGCGCTCGGGCTCGGCGAACGGGGATTCGGAGAGCAGCACCGTGTCGAAGACGCTGAAGATCGCCGCGTTGGCTCCGATTCCCAGCGCCAGCGTCAGCACCGCCGCGAGCGTGAACTGCGGCGACTTCCGCAGCAGCCGCAGGGAGAGCAGGAGATCACAGCGGGCTCGGTCCATCACTCACCTCCTCGGCTCGGTTCTCGTCCGTAGGGTCCTTACTCGAAGGCGCGGCCGAAGTTACAGGGGCGCTCGGGCACGGTTCGTGCTCCGCCATGGCGCAGGAGGGTACTGCCATGCGATGGCGAAGCGGTCAGCGGAGCACCAACGTGGAAGATCGTCGCGGCCGGGGGATCGGCGGGCGGGTGGCGGCGGGCGGTGGGGTGGCGACCCTGTTGGTCATCGTGGTCGCGCTCTTGACCGGCACCGACCCGGGGGACGTGGCGGACCTCGTCGCGGGCCCCCAGCTGTCGACCGAGGGACCGGCACCGCCCCCGCCGGCCGAGGACGAGCAGGCACAGTTCGTGTCGGCGGTGCTCGCCGACACCGAGCAGACCTGGCGCAGCCTGATGCCCGACCTCGGCCGCGACTACCAGGAGCCCACCCTGGTGCTGTTCAGCGAGGCGGTGCGCTCCGCCTGCGGCACGGCGTCCTCGGCGGTCGGCCCCTTCTACTGCCCGCTCGACGGCACCGTATACCTCGACATGACCTTCTTCCGCGACCTCGACCAGCGCTTCGGCGCCCCCGGGGACTTCGCCCGCGCCTACGTCGTGGCGCACGAGGTGGGGCACCACGTGCAGAACCTGCTCGGCATCGCCGACGAGGTGGCGGCGCGGCGCCAGCGGGTCTCCGCGGGTGAAGGCAACGAGCTGTCGGTGCGCATGGAGCTGATGGCCGACTGCCTCGCCGGGGTCTGGGGCTACCATGCGCGAACCGAGCGCGACCTGCTCGAGCCCGGCGACGTCGAGGAGGGGCTGCGGGCCGCGGCGGCGATCGGCGACGATCGCATCCAGCGCCAGACCCGGGGCCAGGTCGTCCCGGAGAGCTTCACCCACGGCACCTCCGAGCAGCGCGTGACCTGGTTCCGCCGCGGCCTGGAGCGCGGCGACCCCGACTCCTGCGACACTTTCGCGCCCGGGGCGGCGTGAGGGCTTTCGGGAAGATCGGGAGGTTGGTGGAGCAGAAGGGATTCGAACCCTCGACCCCCACGTTGCGAACGTGGTGCTCTCCCGACTGAGCTACTGCCCCACCGAGGCAGGGGCCGGAGTATAAGCCCCCGGTCGTGGAACGCACAACGAGGGGGCGGCTATTTCGCCGCCAGCGGGGATCCCTCGGCGCGCCCCGGCTCGGCGACGTCCCGGTGCTCGACCAGGTCTGCCAGGGTGAGCTCGCCCAGGCTCCGCTCGCGGGCCTCGGCGACCCGCGCCGCCAGGGCGGAGAGGGACTTCCCGAGCTCTTCACCCAGCGGCCCGAACAGTCGCCGATAGTCGGCGTCGTAAGCGGCGAGAACCTGCTCGACGGGGATCTTGTGCGGCGGGCCCGCCAGCAGGTAGCCGCGCGCCCGCCCCTCCGTCAGGTCGAGGACCCCCGCCTCGACCAGGGGCTCGAGGATCGAGTCGAGCTGGTCCGCGGGCACCACCAGCCGGTCGGCGAGCTCGGCTTGGCGGGTCACCGGCGAGCCACGGTCCAGGCGCTCGGCGAGCGCCAGGGCGGCGGCGAGGGCCAGCCAGCGCCCCTGGTGCCGGCGGTCGCCGGCGAGGCCGCGGGACATGGCGCGGAAGTGCTGCGCGCAGTAGGCGAGCTCGCTGCCATAGAGGACGATCGCCCAGGTGATCTGGATCGAGATGGCGAAGAACAGGGCGAAGGCGAAGCGGCCGTAGATCTGGGCCGGGTTGGTCAGGAGCCCCACGTAGAGGCCGAAGGAGAGCCGCAGGAGCTCGAGCAGGATCGCCGCCGCCAGCCCGCCCGCCAGGGCGGCGCGGAAGGAGACCGCGGTGTAGGGGACGAGCCAATAGAGCATCGTCAGGCCCACCAGCGTGCCGAGGAAGGGGAGCAGGTTCAGGGTGACGGAGCTCTCCAGCAGCTCGGGGCCGAAGCGCCGGCGCAGGAGGAGGTACGCCGAGTAGGAGGCGCCGATCAGGACCGGCCCCCAGAAGACGAGCAGGGTGAAGGAGAGGAAGCGCACCCGGAAGGAGCGGCGCTGGCCCACGTGCCAGATCCGATTGATCGTCTCCTCGACCGTGCCGAAGGCGAACAGCACGGTGGCGAAGAAGGCGAGGACGCTCCAGCCCCCGAGCTCTCGGGTCTGGGCGAGGAACGTCGAGAGCTGCTCGGTGACCGTCGCTTCGGTGTAGGGCAGGATCTGGACGAAGAGCTCGAGGCTGCGCTCCTGGTGGGCGGTGAACACCCGGGCGCCGACGAAGGAGAAGGCCGCGAGCAGCGGGATCATCGACAGGATCGTCACGTAGGCGAGAGCCAGCGAGGTCAGCAGCAGCCCGTCCGCGTGGGTGCGGCGGAAGGTGAGGAGGAAGAAGCGCCCGAGGCGCGCCGCCGCCTCGTACCAGGGCGCGAGGCCGGGGCGCTCCGGCAGGCTCCGAAGCCGTTCGATCCAGGGCAGCTCGGACATGGCGGGAATCTAGCAAGCATTCTACGCGCCGGGGAGCCGCATCCGGACATGAGTGAGGTGTGATAAGATTTCCGACCCAGTCAATCGATCGACCCTCGGGTCGACCACCAGGAGGCCAACATGGCGAAAACGACAGCAACAGTAGAGGACGCCGCCGCATCGGCGCGCGAGACCGTTTCCCGGGTAACCGACGAGGTCCAGAACCGGGTGCGCGGCATCTCGGAAGAGGTGCGCCGGGGCGCCGAGCGGGCGAGCGCCGAGATCCGCCGCGGCTACGGCCGTGCGAGCGAGGCCGCTCGCGAAGGCTACGACGAGGCTTCAGAGAAGATGCGTAAGGGCTACAAACGCGTCCGCAAGGACCTGCAGGAGCTGAGCGGCGACGTCAACGAGTACGTCCGGGACAACCCGGGCAAATCGGTGCTGATCGCCGCCGGGGTCGGGTTCCTCCTCGGTCTGCTGGTCCGCTCCGGGGACCGGGAGTGAGCCGGCGATGAGCGCGGTCGGCGCACCGTCCGAAGGGACGGCTCAAGGGGTCGTGGGAGAGGTCCTCCCCGAGCAGTTCGACTGGGAGCGGCTGGTCAGGAGCTATCCGGTACCGGCGCTCCTCCTGGCCGCCGCCGGCGGCTTCGTCCTGGCGCGCGCCCGAGGCCGGGCGATCGTCGCCGCCCTCGGCGC
>DATKCC010000158.1:0-2782 GCA_035513375.1 Thermoanaerobaculia bacterium
CTCTACCGCGCCGGGGCGGTCCGCGGCGTCGAGATCGGCTCGGTCATGTTCGGGCACGAGGACCCGGAGACCGGCGAGCCGGTGCTCGCCGCCATGGAGCTCGTCCGCCTCGCGGTGCCCCGGCGGGTCTACACCAACAGCCACCTCAAGTACGTGGTCGAGGTTCTGGAGGAGGTACGGGACCACCGCGACCGCCTCCGCGGCCTCGAGATCACCGAGCAGCCGAAGGTCCTGCGCCACTTCTCGGCCCGATTCCGCGAGGTGTAGAAGCATAGAGGCGCCTCGAGTGAGGCGTAGGGTGGGCCTTGGCCCACCGGGCGAGGGTCCGAGCGGGAGCGGCCGGCGAGCGAGCTGGTGGGCCAAGGCCCACCCTACGGAGCGGCGAGAGCTCCGGAGCGCCGGGTTAAGCTACCCGCCATGCGGAAGCTCAGCGCCCAGGACGCCCTCGACTACCACTCCCACGGCCGGAAGGGCAAGATCGAGGTCGTCCCGACCAAGCCGACCGCCACCCAGCGCGACCTCTCGCTCGCCTACACCCCCGGCGTCGCCGAGCCCTGCCTGGCGATCGCGGCCGACCCGCTCGCCGCCTACGAGTACACCGCCCGCGGGAATCTCGTCGCGGTGGTCTCGAACGGCACCGCTGTCCTCGGCCTCGGCAACATCGGCCCGCTCGCCGGCAAGCCGGTGATGGAGGGCAAGGGGGTCCTGTTCAAGCGCTTCGCCGACATCGACGTCTTCGACCTGGAGATCGACGCCTCCGACCCGGAGGACGTGATCCGGATCGTCAAGTCCCTGGAGCCGACCTTCGGCGGCATCAACCTGGAGGACATCAAGGCCCCGGAGTGCTTCGAGATCGAGCGGCGCTTGAAGGCCGAGATGTCGATCCCGGTCTTCCACGACGACCAGCACGGCACCGCCATCATCTCGGGCGCGGCGCTCCTCAACGCCCTGGAGGTCGCCGGCAAGGAGATCGGCAAGGCGAAGCTCGTCTTTTCGGGCGCCGGCGCCGCCGCCTTCGGCTGCCTCTGGCTCTACGAGGAGCTGGGGGTCGACCGGGCAAACGTCATCCTCTGCGACTCGACCGGGGTCATCTACCGCGGCCGGACCGAGCGCATGGAACCGATGAAGGCGGAGTACGCGGCCGACACCCG
Organism: Thermoanaerobaculia bacterium; assembly: GCA_035513375.1. Classification (GTDB taxonomy): domain Bacteria; phylum Acidobacteriota; class Thermoanaerobaculia; order Multivoradales; family DATKCC01; genus DATKCC01. The sequence goes on from DATKCC010000158.1 coordinate 1,152, forward strand.
CGCCCGCACCCTGGCCGAGGCGCTCGACGGGGCCGACGTCTTCGTCGGGCTCTCGGTCGGCGGCGTCGTCACCGCCGACATGCTCGCCGGCATGGCCGAGCACCCGATCGTCTTCGCCATGGCCAACCCCGACCCGGAGATCGGCTACGAGGAGGCCAAGGCCGCTCGGCCGGACGTGATCATGGCGACCGGGCGCTCCGACTACCCGAATCAGGTCAACAACGTCCTCGGCTTCCCGTTCATCTTCCGCGGCGCCCTGGACGTGCGGGCGACCGACATCAACACCGAGATGAAGCTCGCCGCGGTTCGTGCCCTGGCCGAGCTCGCCAGGGAGGACGTGCCCGACGCCGTCCTGCGGGCCTACGGCCTCGAGACCCTGCGCTTCGGCCCCGAGTACCTGATCCCCAAGCCGATGGACCACCGGGTGCTCCTGCGGGTGCCGCCGGCGGTGGCGCGGGCGGCCCAGGAGAGCGGGGTCGCCCGGGTGCCGATCGAGGACTTCGAGCACTACCAGGGCCGGCTGCGGACGATCATCTCGCGGCGTCTCGAGCTGATGCACGAGCTCAAGGTGCGGGCCCGGCGGAGCCTCAAGCGAATCGTCTTCCCCGAGGGCGAGCACGACAAGATCCTCCGCGCCGCCAAGGTCCTGGTCGACGAAGGGATCGCCCACCCGGTGCTGCTCGCCCGGCCCGAGGCGGTGGCCGGCCGCCTCGCCGAGCTCGACGTCCCCGAGGACGCGGTGACCCTGATCCACACCGAGACCTCGGACCGGCTGGCGGAGTACGTCGGCGAGCTCCACCGCCTGCGGCGGCGCGACGGCGTGACGCTCGAGGACGCGGAGAAGCTCATGCGCCTCAGGCGCAACTACTTCGGCACCATGATGGTGCGGATGGGCCACGCCGACGGCCTGATCTCGGGCCTCACCCAGTACTACCCCGACACCCTCCGGCCGGCGCTCCAGATCGTCGGCACCCGCCGCGGGGTGCGCCGGGTCTCGGGCGCCTACATCCTGCTCCTGGGGGAGCGGATCTTCTTCCTCGCCGACACCACGGTGAACATCACCCCGACGGCCGAGGACCTGGCCGAGATCGCGGTCCTCTCGGCCGAGTTCGCCCGGCGCTTCGCCATCGAGCCGCGGGTCGCCATGCTCTCGTTTTCGAGCTTCGGCTCGAACAAGCACCCGGAGGCCCTCAAGGTCCGGGAAGCGACGCGGCTGGTCAAGCAGCGCGAGCCGGGCCTCGAGGTCGACGGCGAGATCCAGGCCGACACGGCGGTCGTCGAGGCGATCCTCCGCGAGGCCTACCCCTGGTCCGACCTGACCGGCCCGGCCAACGTCCTGGTCTTCCCGGAGCTGAGCTCGGCGAACATCGCCTACAAGCTCATCTGGCGCCTGGCCGGCGCCGAGGCGATCGGGCCGATCCTCCTGGGGATGGCGCATCCCGTCCACGTCCTGCAGCGCGGCGTCGACGTCGCCGATATCGTCAACATGGCCGCGATCTGCGCCGTCGACGCCCAGGAGCTCGCCGGCGAGGGGGTGTGAAGCGCTTCGCTTGCCGCGCGGCGGCGCATGGCCTACAATGTAGGCGGGCTAGAACCCGGAGATCCGCTCGAGCCACCATTTTCGCCGGTCT